>NZ_JAHLQE010000095.1 GCF_018918235.1 Eubacterium sp. MSJ-13 | reverse complement strand
CATCATCAGCACCTAATTTTAGATATTTTACCTGTCTACTTGACAAGGGGCATATCATATCACATTCAGGGAAGCTGCTTTATTTTAATTTTATCACAATCTTAATACTTAACAAATCTGAGTACCACCGCCAGCACTACAATATACAACAAAACACTTAGATACGCCATCGCATCATTTTTGCCATATTTGATCGGTTTCATTTTTGTTCTTCCATCACCGCCATGATAACATCTTGCATCCATAGCAAGTGCGAGGTCGTTTGCTCTCCTTGCCGCTGATATGAAAAGTGGTATGAGGATTGGAAGCATTGCTTTTATCCTCTGGATAACATTGCCCGACTCAAAGTCTGCACCTCTCGCCATCTGTGCTTTCATTATCTTGTCCGTCTCATCGACAAGTATAGGTATAAATCTGAGTGCTATCGACATCATCATCGCAATCTCATGTACAGGTACTTTTATCTTGTTTAACGGTTTCAAAAGCTTTTCAAGTGCATCTGTAAGCTGATTTGGTGTTGTTGTGAGCGTCATAAGCGAAGAACCTATGATAAGAAATGTAAGTCTGAGTGCCATAAAAACCGAGCGTTTGACACCTTCAAGCGTAATAGTAAATACCCATGCTTTCACAAGCACAACCTCCCCCGGTGTCCAAAACAGGTTGAGTGCTGCCGTAAAAATAAGCATGAACATTATCGGTTTAAGACCTTTTACCATAAATTTAAACGGTACATGTGATATTTTTACAAGTATCGCAAAATACAGTGCCGCTATTATATATCCGCTAAACTTATTAAAGCAGAATAATGATATCAGATAAGCTAATGTTCCAACCACTTTTACTCTTGGATCAAGTCTGTGTATCACTGAGTCTGTCGCATAATATTGTCCAATGGTAATATCTCTAATCATCTGTGCCCCTTCATATACTTATTGTAAATAGCATCTGCCGCTTCCTCAGGTGTTATACATTCCTGCTCTATTCCTGCTCCCAAAGCATTAAGCTGGTGTATAACATTTGTTGCCTGCGGCACGCCAAGTCCGATTTCTTCAAGTTCCTTCTGATATTTAAACACTTTTCTCGGCTCTCCGTCAAGAACTATCTTTCCATCACTCATCACAAGCATCCTGTCAACATATCTCGCAACATCGTCCATGCTGTGTGATACAAGAAGTATAGTCATATCATTTTCCCTGTGAAGTTTTGCAAGGAGTTCAAGAATCTCATCACGCCCTGCTGGATCAAGCCCCGCCATCGGCTCATCAAGTATAAGTATCTTTGGTTTCATCGCAAGCACACCTGCTATGGCAACACGCCTTTTCTGACCTCCCGACAGTGCAAATGGTGACGCATCGAGCAGGTCATCACCTATGCCAACCATTTTAAGAGCCTCAAAAGACCTCATCTCCACTTCAAGATTGTCAAGACCGAGGTTTTTCGGTCCGTATTTTACATCTTCAATAACTGACACCTCAAACAACTGATGCTCCGGATACTGAAACACAAGTCCAACATTCCCTCTCAGCTCCTTCATCAGAAACCCTTTATCATAGATATTTCTTTCATTATAATAAATATTTCCTGATGTCGCTCTTTCAAGACCATTTAAAAGCTGCGTCAATGTCGATTTACCCGAACCCGTGTGTCCCACAAGACCGATAAACTCACCGTCATTAATCGTCAGATTTACATTGTCCAGAGCCTTCTTCTCCTCAGCAGTCCCTGCGGCATATATATAATTAACATTCTCAAGTCTTATTCCCATATCCGCCTCCAAATCACCACATGATACACATTCAATATATCTTTATAACTCTTGTTTACACTCATATAATTTTAACATACATCCACATAAAAATATATGCCAATACCGTTAATAGATTTTGAAACTACAATAAATAATGTTAGCAGGCATTTTTGTCGCCGTCAGCACTTAACCAGCGTACTTTGCTGGTTTATTTACTGCTACGAGCGACAACATAGCGAAAGCGTGCCTGCGGTATTATTTATTGTAGTTTCAAAATCACAACAACCTCTCTAAAAAACCTACAAGTTCCTCAGCACTCAATATATCTTTCGGTATATTCATCCCCTTTTTATTCAGTTCAAGTGCTATCTTTGTTATCTCTGGTATCGTAAGTCTGTACTGCTCAAGTTCTCCGGCTTTTGCAAATATCTGTCTCGGTTTTCCCTGCATCTGCACTTTTCCGCTATCCATAACATACACATAGTCTGCACCGACAACTTCCTCCATATAGTGCGTTATGAGTATTATGGTTATTCCCTCTTTTTTGTTAAGCTCGGTTATCGTATCTATAACCATCCTGCGTCCTACCGGATCAAGCATGGCTGTCGGCTCATCAAGTATTATACACTTTGGTTTCATCGCCATTATGCCTGCTATGGCAACTCTCTGCTTCTGTCCGCCTGACAGATGATTTGGTGAAGATTTCCTGTATGAATACATACCGACTGTTTTTAGGCTTTTTTCTACTCTCTGCCATATCTCCTCTGTCGGTACACCTATATTTTCAGGTCCAAATCCTACATCTTCCTCAACAACATTTGATATTATCTGATTATCCGGGTTCTGAAATACCATTCCGGCAGTCTGTCTTATCTTCAGATCATTGTTATAGTCAGAAGTATCCATTCCATTTACAAACAAAGTCCCCTCTGTCGGTACAAGAAGTGCATTCAAATGCTTTGCAAATGTTGATTTGCCTGAACCGTTCGCACCGAGCACAGCGATAAAATCACCTGCTTTTACCTTTATGTCAACACCGTCAAGTGCTCTCTTTATCTCGGTTATATCTCCATTTTCATCACGCCTTGAATACTCATGTACGAGCCCTTTTGCTTCTATCATATTTTCCATGCTGTCACCAACCTTTACATTGCGGTTATTAGTCTTTACATACAGATATATATTTTATCTTAACATTTTTGCATTTAAATCATCAAATATAGCCTGCTTTACTATAACATAAAACATCCTTTATTTTATATTATAGCAAAACAGGCTACCACATATGTGATAGCCCTATTTTATATTTTACTATATGAATTATACTAACTCAATAAGTACTTCCATAGCTGCGTCACCTTTACGCTGACCAATCTTTACGATACGTGTGTAACCACCGTTGCGGTCTGTGTACTTTGGTGCGATTTCATCGAGAACCTTAGATACAACATCAACTTTCTTTGTATCTTTTCTGCGGCTCTGCTTATCAGCAGGAACTTCTGTAACTGTGAAAAGAGTTTTCTGCATCTGTCTTCTTGCATGAAGTCTTGAAGGCTGATCTTTCTTAATCTCCTTCTCTACTTCGTCATAAACTGTAACTTTCTTACCGTCTACAACTTCTTTAACTCTCTTACCATCTTTATCTTTACGAGCTACCTTAGCAGTAACTTTCACTGTATCAAAATTATTGCACTCTTTTACGCCTAAAGCAATGATGCCTTCTGCAATCTTACGGATTTCTTTTGCCTTAGCTTCCGTTGTAACAATCTTGCCATAGTATAACAAATCTGTTACCTGATTACGAAGCAATGCTTTTCTCTGACTGGAAGTTCTTCCAAGTTTTCTATAGCCTGCCATGTGTGCTTACCTCCTAATTAATCTTCGCTTAAGTTAAATGAAAGGTTTAACTCTTTCAATTTAGCTATAACTTCTTCTAATGACTTACGTCCAAGGTTTCTAACCTTCATCATATCCTCAGATGTACGATTGCAGAGTTCACCGACAGTATTGATACCGGCTCTCTTTAAACAATTGTAAGAACGAACTGAGAGCTCAAGCTCATCAATGTTCATCTCTTTCACCTTGTCTTCAGTATTGTCCGGTTTCTCGGCAATAACCTGAATACTTGATGTTTTGTCTGAAAGATTGATGAATGATTTCAAATGGTCACTCTGAACCTTTGCTGCAAGACTGATTGCATCAATCGGCTCAATAGTTCCATTTGTATATACTTCTATTGTTAACTTATCGTAATCAGTTATCTGACCAACACGAGTATTCTCAATCTTGATGTTTACTCTCTCTACCGGTGTAAAGATAGAATCAATTGCAATTACATTGATAGGTAAATCTTCTCTCTTATTCTTATCAGAGCTGATATAACCACGACCATTTACAATTGTCATCTCGATATATAATTTGCAGTCAGGACCACCGCTAAGTGTAGCGATAACCTGATCCGGATTCATAATCTCGATATCCTGATCTACCTGAATATCTGCTGCTGTTACAACACATTCACCAGAAGCCTCGATATAAGCTGTCTTTGTCTCATTTGTCTCACTGTTATTTTTAATAGCAAGACTCTTGATATTCATGATGATTTCCGTAACATCTTCCTTTACGCCAGGAATTGCAGCAAACTCATGAACCACGCCGTCAATTTTAATATGACTAACGGCTGTACCCGGCAATGATGAAAGCATAATTCTTCTAAGAGAATTACCCAAAGTTGTACCATATCCTCTTTCCAGAGGTTCAACTACAAACCGTCCATATCTTTTATCTTCTGAAATCTCAGCTATCTCAATATTTGGTTCTTTAAAATCAAGCACTCTAAGTACCTCCTTTTGGGTGTTATGCTTTGCTGCCAGTTAATATTACTTAGAATATAACTCGACGATAAGCACTTCATTTACAGGAACATCAATCTGCTCTCTTGTAGGGATTTCCTTAACTACTCCTGAAAGTTTCTCATGGTCAGCTTCAAGCCACTCTGGAACGATTCTTCCATCAGTTACTTCAAGGATATCCTTATATCTCTGAGCACCTTTGTGCTTCTCTTTGATTTCGATAACATCACCTGGTTTTACTTCATATGAAGGGATGTTTACACACTTGCCGTTTACAAGTACATGCTTGTGATCGATGATCTGTCTTGACTCTTTTCTTGTACGACCATAACCCATTCTGAAAAGTACATTGTCGAGACGAAGCTCAAGGATAATCATGAGGTTTTCACCAGTTGTACCATACTTTAATTTCTGAGCTCTTGCAAAGTTGTTTCTGAAAGGCTTTTCTAAAACACCATAGATGAACTTTGCCTTCTGCTTCTCTTTGAGCTGAAGACCATATTCGCTCTGTTTTCTACCAGCTCTAGCATTTCTATTAGACTTCTTATCAAGACCAAGGAATGTAGGGTCGATTCCAAGACTTCTACATCTCTTGAGTACTGGAGTCATATCTCTTGCCATGTTTATTTCCTCCTATATAATAATACACAAAAATTATTCATCTCTATATCTGCCACTGTAGACAGACCGTTCTTAAAATCCTGTGGTAAATTCCACAAAAATCATACACGACGACGCTTTGGTGGGCGGCATCCGTTATGTGGTACAGGTGTTACGTCTCTGATGCTTGTTACATCGATTCCACATGCCTGTAATGCACGAATTGCTGCTTCACGACCAGAACCTGGTCCCTTTACCATAACATCTACAGAAGTTAAACCATGAGGTACTGCTGCTTTTGCTGCAGTCTCAGCAGCCATCTGTGCTGCATAAGGTGTAGACTTCTTTGAACCTCTGAATCCTAATCCGCCTGCACTTGCCCAAGAAATTGCATTTCCTTCAGCATCTGTAAGCGTAACTATTGTATTATTAAAGGAAGACTGAATGTGTGCCTGTCCATGTCCGACATTCTTCTTGACACGCTTCTTACTTGCCTTTTTTGCTACCTGTTTAGCCATTGTCAAACCCTCCTACTAGAATTTGTACATATTATCTATTATTTCTTCTTATTTGCGACAGTACGCTTTGGACCTTTACGAGTTCTAGCGTTTGTCTTTGTCTTCTGTCCACGAACTGGAAGACCTTTTCTATGACGAATGCCTCTATAGCATCCAATTTCCTGAAGTCTCTTGATATTCATAGCTATTTCTCTACGAAGATCACCTTCAACTGTCTGTGACTCATCGATCACACTGCTAATGCGCTTTACTTCGTCATCAGTAAGATCCTTAACACGTGTGTCAGGATTGACATTAGCTTCTGCTAAAATGCGGTTTGAGCTTACTCTACCAATACCATAAATATAAGTAAGTCCGATCTCAACACGCTTATCTCTTGGTAAATCTACACCACTAATACGAGCCATGTGTACTTTACACCTCCGTTAATTTTCTAGATTGTTAGTTAAATTGATTACAGTGCCATGCACTGTCAGCCGCTTTAAATTGTAATCTTATTGCATAGACTATTCCTTTTCAAACACCACTATGGTGAACAAATGTCGAGCTGCCTGCGAAATGGCAGCCGGTACTACGCCGCAGTCATCAATCTGCCGTTGATAAGACCAGCTCCAATTGAAATGACACAACCTTCCGCTGAAACAGGTAATCAGCCTGTCTACAATATCATGATACATATATAGTATCATAACGAACAGAAAGCAAGTTCTATATTATAACAACAGAAAAGCCAAAGTAATACTGCTTTGGTTTCTGTCAACTAATTAGCCCTGTCTCTGTTTGTGTCTAGGGTTTTCACAGATTATTCTGATCTTTCCCTTTCTCTTGATGACCTTACATTTTTCGCAAATTGGTTTTACTGAAGATCTAACTTTCACAGCAATAACCTCCTTTCATAAAGTCCATTTGCTATTTTATCATATTTTTTTTTATGATGCAAGCACTTTTTTCACTTTTTTCGTATATCCATATCATCACTATGTCATCAGCTAAGCAGCTTTGCCTCTCTTATCACAAGACTGTAATTTCTTCTCCAAACTGAGCCAAACTGTGAACTTGGCAGAGGACAGCCCCCGACACCTATCTCAAGTGTGATACTCGGCACTTTCATGTTATACATAGTGTATTCTCTCAATGCCCCAACACTTTTTCCGCCTTTTTCATAGCTTGCACTGCTTGCATAACCCGTAATGCTCCTAGCAAGATTATACATCCTTATCGTAGTACTTTTTGTAGTTTTCTTCATCCCTCTCCTGACGCTTCCAAATGCAATCGAACCCATTGCATGATAATTAACTGTACCTCTTAAGTTTGTATTCTTTTTCAATGTATTTATCAGTTTTACAATTGCCTTTGTCTCAGGCTCACTCTCAGCATATGGTCCCGAATATCCTGAACTTCCACGCCTGCCACCGTATCTGGCATGATAATTGTATTTGTAATTTCTGTTCAGGTCAACACCTCTTGCATTTGCCTTCCATGAAGAAGTATGGCCTGCACCCGGCATCTTGTAAAGTGCCTTGCGGAGTTTGCTGTCTCTTATCCTTGATATCCCAAACTGCGATATCGTGACCCCGTCAGGATTTGCCATCGGTATATAATGTATCGCTATCTTTTTTAATGTACTCTTTAATCTTACACCGTTTACACTTCCGTTATAATTTTTAAGATAACATTCTATCTGAGCCATGCAAAGCTGTGCAGTCATATATTCTCTTGCATGTATCGAGCTTACGACAAGCATTGTTTTTTTTGCATTTGGATTTCCTACTACAACATCATAAATATTTCTCTTATCATTTGATTTTCCTATGACATTTACCTTTACATAATCTGAATATGTATTTACAAGCTGTTTAAGGTCTCCACTCATCTCACTATAACTGTATTTCTGATGACCTGTACTTACAAAATCACGAATCTGAAAACTCTTAGCATTTGCATCCGTCTGAAATGTTTCTTCATTATATATAGCGTATGACTGAACATAATATCTGTATTTCTTTCCTGCTCTCACTTTATTATCAGTAAATTTCAATTTGTCTGTTTCAGCAAGTTTTTTATATTTCTCACCGTTTATCTTCTTATATATAATGTATTTCTGTGCACCTTCTGAACGATTCCAGTTTATTTTTACTTTCTTACTGTTAAGTCTTGTAAATCTGATACTATTCTTTTCAGGAATACATGCTACAAGTCTGTCTGTTCTCGCAATAGCAGCATCTTCACCTGAATATGCGACTACACAGAAAGTATATTCCTGTCCTCTGTTTATCGGTATCACAGCTTCTGTAGCATCATATACTACCGTTATGTTTTCACTCAATATATTACCATCATTGATGTCAGCAGTATCATTATAATCCAGACAATATACAAAATAACCTGCTGCCCCCTCATACGCATCCCAGCTTAATTTAACTTCTTTATCCCCGCTCTGTTTTATTAAAACATTCATTATCGGAAGGTCGGGATCGTAAATAGCTGAACCTGTTGCCGGAACCGGCTCTGAAATCTCGACTTCTTTCTTTAATGCTTTCTTTGCTTTTTTAACTTTACCGCCTGCTGCCTGCGTCTTTCTTGCTATGCGTATCTTCTGTGTTTTTACTGCTGCCTGTGCTTTCACTCCAAAACCGGCTGTCTGCTGTAAACACCCAAGCACGACTGCAAGCGTCAAAAGCATAGCTGTCAATTTTCTCCTGTTCTTCAACATTTATTGTCTCCTTATGTAATATCTGTTTTAATACCAAAATCATAACCACCGGCTTAGCCGGTGGTTTGCTCTGCCCCTATAAGGGGCTTTTTCCTGCTTGAGCCTCAAGGCTCATCGAAATTGTTCGCCTCACGCACTATATTCCCCTGCTAGTCCTAAAGGACTTTTATTTTTTGCTTCCTTTTACTGGCTCACCCGTAAACGGGTCGATATATTCTTTTAATGACATCTGATTATATATCATATCTTCCTGTAACTGATTTCTTATATATTCTTCAATTTTCTTTGCATTTTTTCCTACTGTATCTACATAATATCCTCTGCACCAAAAATGTCTATTTCCATACCTATATTTTAAATTTGCATGCCTTTCAAATATCATAAGAGCACTTTTTCCTTTTAAATATCCCATGAAACTCGACACACTCATACTTGGCGGAATTCTTACAAACATATGAATATGATCTGGACACCATTCTGCCTCTATTATTTCTACTCCTTTTCTTTTACATAACGATGACAAAATCTCGCATATATCCTCTCGTATCTTTCCATATATAACTTTACGTCTATATTTTGGTGCAAATACTATATGATATTTGCATTCCCATCTAGTATGTGATAATGTATTTTTATCCATTTGGATACCTCCTTTGATTTTAGTACGGTTGGCGAACCATACTTATTTAGGTAATTGCGAAACTCGCTAAGCTCGTTTGCAATCCTAATTGAAAACAAGGAAGA
>NZ_JAHLQE010000062.1 GCF_018918235.1 Eubacterium sp. MSJ-13 | reverse complement strand
TATTTTATTAAATTATTTTAATTATATTAAACAATATTTATTTTAATGTTGGTTATATCTACATCCTCCGCATCCAAAAGTTCATCTTCACTTATCCCAAGCTCATTAATTACAGTATTAAGTGAAACCGTTTTATTGTCCCCATTAGTCTCCAACCGCCTGTTAGCTTCCAATAAAAGATAATAATCTTCTTCTATTTCTGTTAATCTTGCATATTCCTCAGGTGATAATATAATCGCCGATGGCTGATTATTTTTTAAAACTATCAGTTCATTTTCAGAATGTAATCTGTCAAATATCTTAGACGCCTGACCTTTATTAAACTGCGAAATAGGAACAAGACTTTGTAATATATCTGCTGCAATCGCCATAATAAACCTCATTTCTGCACACATTTTTTACATATTATGAAATATAATATATTTCCTACTTAAGATTTGTGTCAGGTGTGCAAAACACAAATCATGATGAAAAACTTTTAATCTTTACACTAAACACTTTCGTTACTTTATTCTACTTATATTATATTCAGATTTGTAAAAAAATTCAATAATAATTACTTTTAATTTTCTATTATATTTTAATTACTATTTAATGTTATATTTTAACACTATCAAGAAAGTCCCCCACTTCTATTACATAAAGCAATATGTAGCAGGTAACGACTTGCTTGTATCATGTGGTACAAGCCCATTCTGATATGCTGCGATAGCATCTAATAGTGTTATAAGCAAGCAACGAAGCGGATTGCAAATATCCTTGACTTTATACTTAATATCTCACTTTAATTTCCACATATTTCAATTTATCCTGTGAGATTTTCTCATAAAACCGTAGATTATAAATGACAGATAAAATACTTAAATGAATTGACCGATTTGTTTGGCAGATGATGCTTCTTTACAGAAAGTCAACAGGATTGACATACGAAAATGCATAGCAAACCTAAATTTTTCTAAGTATCTAATATCTGTCATAAAGAAATGACGTCTTTTCTAAAAAATATTCTGCCGGTATAATACAACAGAATGTTTTGCACATTTAATGATGCACTAATAACTATGTGCCAATTACGACACAGAAACGAGGTTTACGATGCCAAATGAATACAATGATATTTCCGACAGGGAAATAATATCATTATTTAATGAGCGTTCCGAACAGGCAATAAGCAAGACAAGTGATAAATACAAAAATCTCTGCTTTAAGATTGCAGATAACATACTAAACGACAAACGGGACAGTGAGGAGTGTGTTTCCGACACATGGCTGGCTCTCTGGAACAATATTCCGCCTAAGTCACCAAATCCTCTTAAAGCCTACATATGCCGTATTGTCAAAAATCTTTCCCTTAAACGCTATGAATACAATTCGGCGGGTAAGAGGAAAAGCGAATATGAGGTATCACTTGACGAACTTAACGATTGTCTTGACAAAAATAATGATACTTTAAAACAGATAGAACAAAAACAACTCACTGAAACCATAAATGTATTTTTGAAAAAGCTGCCTAAAGAAAAACGCATCTTATTTATAAGAAGATACTGGTTTATGGAGTCTGTTAAGGAGCTCGCAAAAGATTATGAAATATCTGAAACAGGGATTTCAATGCGGCTTTCAAGAATACGCAGTGAACTTAAATCTCATTTGATAAAGGAGGGTTATTATGACTGATAAAGATTTATTTAATGCGATAAATGAATGTGATGACGAATTTATTAAAGAAGCGATAAATGAACAGAACAACATTTCCAATAATTTTAATAATAAGCAAAAAGAAATAAATGGTACTACAATAACACCAGATAAAAAGTTCCGCAAACATGACAAGTCTGATAAAACAAACAACAGACCGTCATTTATAAAAAGACGCCTACCACTCACAGGACTTCCGCTTATAAATGCCGCCGCCATCCTCATACTCGTGCTTGCTGTCGGATTTGGTGCTGCTGCCGCAACATCCGGCAAATTTCACAACTGGATTTTTACGGCATTTTCAAAACAGGACATACAAAAAGCCGAGCTTAACACATCTGCACCCGACCAAACTTCTTCTGATAACGGACAGAGTACGGCTTCAAATCCTGATAATAACGTAGACATAAAAGCCGACAAAAATAACCATATATCTCTTGGCAAAAATATCAACCTTGTCGGAGATAAAGAAAGTTTCATATACAAATATCATGAAAAGGGCGATGACGAGATAGTAGACGAGGTATATTCCATTCAGGATAACGGTCTGTCAAAACTTGCGATAAAAACATTTTCAGGTACTTATTATGGAAGCAGCTTTTCTTTTGATTATTCTATTATAAATAAAGAAATATTTGCATTTAACCAGACCGGAACTTTAGATGGCGTAGAATCTGTCATGGACGGCGATACTGTTTATGCCTATTTCTCAAAAGTCAAAGATGATAATACTATCCTAAAAAGCAGTGCTGCAAAGCTGAACCTTAAAACAGGAACAATAGACAAATTTACGGATGATAACAAAATATGCAACACTAAAATGTCTCCAAACGGAAAAATGATATTGTTTAATTACCGTGCTGATGGATATTGGACCGCCTTAGATACATCGACAGGCAAAGAGAGAAAAATCCCCGGCATAGACGGATATAACCATACAAGCCAGATAAAATTTATTGACGATTACCATGTACTGTCACTCTTAGTAATTTGCACTGGAAATAATGCAAAGACATTCAGACAGCAGGTTTACACAAACCTTATAGACCTCACAACCGGAAAGACTCTGCACACTTACAAGGGCTACGGAGAAATAAATGTCTTATGGAATTATAAATATAATGAAAAAAATAACTCACTGAAAATTTACAATATAATAAATAAAAACAGTTTCACAATTCCTGACATGAAACCAGAGGATACAACTATAGCTCATGAAAACGGAAACTATGTACTTTTTGGTGACCTCGAGGAGCCTGACAAATTCTGTCTTTGCAACCTTGACACACATAAATATATAAAATTTACGATACCAAAAGAACTTCGTTCAGATATAGAAATATACCTCTCCGCCGTTAAAAGTAAAATACTCATAACCGACGGAAAGGATGCCTATCTTGTGCAGTGCCCGTAAACATAAAAGGCAGGATTGTTGATGCAATCCTGCCTTTTCATGTTTGATTTATCTTTTATTTTATGATATGTGATGTGATTATTTTACTTTCACATTTTTTACAGTGCTGTATGCTCCTGTTGTCTTGCCTGATACAGCCTGCACTCTTACATAATATTTCTTATTTGATTTAAGTTTCTTGATTGTAAGGCTTGTGCTCTTTGTTGTTTTTGTTGTTACATTCTTCTTGAATTTCTTGTCTGTTGATACCTGTACTTTGTATGATTTTGCATTTTTTACTTTTGCAATTTTTATAGTGAGCTGTTTTTTGCCTGCTGTGAGTTTTGTTATTTTTGCTTTGGCAAGTTTTGTTTCCGTTGTTTTGTTTTCTTCTGTTGGAAGTGTGTATTTTGCGTCATCTGATGCTGTGTAGGCTACTGTTTCTACTTGAAGCATAAGTTCACTTTTTTCTGACGCTCTTATTGCTGCGTTAAGTCCTCTAAGAAGCTGTTCTGGCTGGAATGACATGAGTCCTTCATCTACAGTGTTGTTGTCTGCGTCTACAAATCCAAATGCATCATCATAAAGTGTCACTCCGTTTTTGATGAGGTCTGTTGCGTTTTCTTCTGCTGCCACATCAATGTTAAACAATCCTGCTGTTATCATTATCTGTGCTGTTGTCCACACATTGCTTTCTGAGTATGAATCGCCGTATTTTCCGTCTGCTCCCTGCATATTGTAGATAAGGTTAAGCACCTTATCGCAGGCTTTCTTTACTGCTTCTTTGTCTACACCTGCCTCGCCTTTTGTCTCATATGCATAAAGTGGCTGTATCTGCATTACTGCACTGTCAAGGCTGTTCCACTCAAGTGATGTTTTAATCTGGCTGTCTACATCGGCTGCAGTCTTGTTTACAAGCTCTGCTCTTGTGAGATAGTTATCGCCTGTCTTTAATTCATAGTTCTTTGAATCGATTGCCATAAGTATCATCGTCTCTCTGCTGTAGATGCTTGATGCTTCATAAACGCTCTTATCTGCAAGTTTTTCTATAAGATTAAATCCATTTACATCTGATGCATCTTTTCCAAGTGCTGTTACGCAGAGTGCTATCTTAGCATATGTCTGGCTCGCTGCACCGTCTTTTAAGATGCTTTCCTGTGATACATATTTCTTGTTTGTATCGTCATAGAATTTGCCTGTCGATGTCTTTATTGCTCCAAGCTGTGCTTTTACTTTTGCATAAACTGCATCGTAAAACTTGTCTGCTTTAAAGCCGGCTCTTGCAAGTGAAAATACTGTATAAAGTCCTGATGAATCTTCTATGCCCGGTACATATTTTCCACTCTTAAATGTAGTGTCATAAATCTTCTGTGCAAGTAAATCCTGAGCCTTTTCAGCCTTTTCTGAATATACTGAATATCCTGCCGGATTTTTTGATGCATCATCATTGAAGCAGGCTGCACTTGTGTTATAGTTGTCATAACTGTAGATAAGGCTTATCTTATCATTGTCATTTACTTTCTGACTGCTGATCCCAAGATTTGCATACTGGCCATTTACACAGAAACTCCAATAATACCAGTCATTTCCGACATTGAATGTGTCAAGGTCTGCTATTGAGTCAAGACTATCTCCCCACTCTGATGTTGAAATCTTGTAGTTATCCTTGTATGCTGATTTGTCAAGTGCCACTTTGATAGCATCTTCTGCTACTGAACCCTCATCAAGCTGTACGGCTGTTTTTCCTACTTCTACCGCTGAACCTGACGCATTCTTTCCTTCTGCTGCCACATAGACAACAATCTTTTCCTTTTCTTCTGCATTTGCTTTTACGCTTGTCATTCCAAACGCTGTAGTAAATACCATTACTGCTGATAATGCAATGCTTATCGCTCTTTTGTTCCTCATCTTTTTACCTCCATAAAATATGTTTTTTTACATACGGTATATCCCGTATTTTATCTGAACCCTTTCTATTTTTTTAAGGAATGGTTCTCCTATTAAAAATACACATAACGCCGCTGTTGCCGCGTGCATTATGTCATACGGCACTCCTGTTATATAAAGTGCTTTTAATGCGGCAAGGCTTATTCCTGTACCACCTGTATATGAATTCTGCATTATAAGCGCTGCAAAGTTCATTATGCCGCCATATATTATAAATATTACTAAAAATGTAAACACTGCCATTATTATGCTGTCTGTCCTAAATCTTTTCCGCTGTAAAAGACCACCTGTTATAAGCCCTGCAAGACCGAATATATAAAGCATGATGCCTTTCGTATCTGCCATATCCCTGCCAGTAAACACTATAAAGAGATACCCTGCCGTCTCAAACAATATAACACTCGCAATCAATGTTATAAACGAGCTGTTGTTTTTCATTAGACCAACCTTTTTTTTCTCACACATTATGTCAGATGATAAACTGTTGCCCATGCATTTATCCTCCGACAAAATATCATTATCTGATTTAGTCTGTGCTAAAATCTCACCTTTTTTTAAATCATTCTCTGCTTTTAAGTCATACCTTACAAATGCAACTCCGCTTATAAATCCCATAAGCCCCCATGATGCCATCTGCCACGGTGTCCACGGTCCCTGACCGTCAAAGAAATTACAGATAAATCTTCCAAGTGCTCCCGTAAGAAATCCGGCTTCAGGTCCTAATGCTATCCCTGATAGGACTACCACCGCACTGCCGCCATGAAGCGGAATCGTATGTGCACACAGCAGATTAAATGACACGCAGAACGATATCATCATAGCAAGAAGCACTATCTCCCTTGCCCTTACAGCCTTATATTCAAAACTTACAAAAAACGGCAGCATTACCGCCGCAAGCATAAACATACTTATAAACAGATAATGTTTCTGCCTTAATATATAACTCGATATATAAAGCAAAAGCGGTATCAGAATGATTATCACAAGCCATACGGATATTTTTCTTTTTAATATGTTCTTTTTTATCTTTTCCTCATCATAATTTCTGCGACTTACATATTTATTTTTCAAATAGTTCCACCGCCTGTCTGTAATTTACCGGTAAATATATCCTTTTACTTTCCGGCTGCTGCACATCAGAGAATATCCTGCATATGTCTGTCGTATAAAAATAATTCTGTCTGAAAAATTCTTCGGCTGACTGCATTTTTGTCAGTTCACCATCAAATAAAATTCCACATTCATCTGCGTTTTCAGCACAGAAATCAATGTCATGTGACACGAGCACAACTGCCATTCCTGCTCTTTTCATCTCATCAAACATCATAGCAAGTTTTTTCTTAAATTCCCCGTCAAGTCCCTTCGTCGGCTCATCAAGTAATAAAACAGCAGGCTTTAACAGCAGTACCTTGGCAATGGCAAGCCGCTGCTGCTGTCCGACACTTATGTCAAAAGGATGCGAGTCTTTTTTTTCTGACAGCTCCATTTTTTCAAGCATTTGTTTTATCCTATTATCAACAAACTGCTCATAACTTTCTGAACTTTTTTCTGCTCTATTCTTTTCATAGCCATGCAATATTTTTTTATCAGTTTTCTTTTCATGACTTTCTATCACACTTTCACAGCCTTGGCTTTTATACTCATTCTTAAAAAAATCCTTATGGCTTTTAAACACCTCAAACAGTTCATCATAAACACTTATCTCAGTAAATACGGTCTGCGGATTCTGCGGCAGATATACGATTCTCAAATCTTTTTGATTTTTTATCCTGCCGCCCTTTTTTTTATAAATCCCTGCGAGTATTTTTAAGGCTGTTGTTTTTCCAGAGCCGTTCCCTCCCATAACCGCATATATTTTTCCGCCTGTTATGTCTATTGAGAAGTCTTTTAAAACATCATTTTTTCCATATGAAAAACTTAAATTTTCTGCTGATATCAATATGTCTTTTGTCTTTCTATTTTTTTCTGACTGTTTATGCTCTCTGATAATGTCCCTTTCCGTTTTTGCCTCTGCAATACGCCTATGGTATTTGCCGCCTTCCATTTCTGTTGCAGAATTTTTATTTATGACATCTTCCTCAACAAATATCTCATTTTTTACTTCATCTATCCACAATTTTGCATCTCTTATCGTCAATGGAAGTTTTCCTGTTCTGCCGAATTCACTCCAAAGTTTCATATAGCCCGGAAGTGCTTCATAAACCTTGCTTGATTTTTCTTTCATCTGATGCACTGTCGTTCTTACATCAGCAAATCCGATAAGTTTTGTGTCTTTCATAAGCATAACACGGTCTGCCATATGAATAACCTCGTGCACTCTCTGCTCACATATAAGTATTGTCACACCAAAGTCTCTGTTCAATCTGAGTATGTTCTGCAAAAATCTCTCACTTGCAACAGGATCAAGCTGCGATGTAGGCTCGTCAAGTATCAGCATTTTAGGATGCATTACCATAACGGATGCGAGATTTAATATCTGTTTCTGACCTCCTGATAATTCATCTGTCTTTTTTTCATACCATCCGCTTATCCCAAGATACTCTGACATTTCAGCAATCCTTCTGTGCATTGTCTGTCTGTCAAAAGAAAGACTCTCAAGACCAAAGGCAAGCTCATGCCAGACCTTATCCGTTACTATCTGTCCATCAGGGCTTTGTCCGACATATCCTATCAATGCAGCACTTTCCCTGTCATCCATAAGTTCTATGTCTTTTCCCTCAAAATACATATTTCCACTGCCATTCCCTGTAGGTATCTGATTCTTCTTTGTGTGTCTTAACAATGTAGTCTTTCCACATCCTGATTCTCCGCAAAGCAGAACGAACTCGCCTTTTTTTATCTCAAAGGATATGTCTGTTATCGCATTTTGTGACTGATTTGGGTATCTGAATGAGACATTATCAAATTTAAGCATTTTTACCTCCTTTCTTAGTTTCGCATATATATTTTTCTATAATATTGTAAAAAATGAATACTCCAGTTCTAAAATGAAATTCTCTCGTTGTTCATTCACTCAATAATTTTCAGAATAAAAATAATTGTATGCAAACATGCATCATTTTTACTCTGAAAATTACATTCATTTTATATCATATAAGTGCTGCACACATATATAACCACTGGCATACAACCGCCGATACTGACAACGCATCTGCTTTCCTTATATTTATTTCCGGAAAGTAGTATGTTTCAAATCTTCCTGTGAGCAGTATATATATTATAAATACTGACAGTGCCGTAAATACTGCCATAAATAATATATCCCTCGTTTTTATCCTGAATCTGTGATAACTGCTTCTTCTACCTGTTCCATATCCTCTTGATTCCATTGATACCGAGGTGTCTATTGAGTTTTCAAGACTCCACGATACGAGTATTGACAGCTCTTTTGTGAACTGCTTTGCTTTTGACATAACTCCTGTATCTTGGGTACATAACATCCCAATCTGTGCCTCATGTATCTCCCGCCATCTTTTTACCATCATCGGTATGAACCGCAGTACCATTGATATTACAAGTGATATCTTGGGTGATATTTTTCCTGTTATATATAGTATTTTTTCTGAATCTATCATGCAGCCCGCTGTTATGAACCACAATGACACTGCCATAAGCATTATTGTCATAACTAATCCATATATGATGTTTTCCAGTGTTACCGCCATATCGTTTATATAAAATAAAGGTGTTACTCCATTGTGGTTAAAAAGTGGCAGTATTATCACTGAAAATAATAGTATAGGAACAAACAACATTGCTGTCATTTTTAATACTCCCACACCCTTATGTCTTAATACTCCGAAAAATGCCATAACAAACGACACTGTTATTATCACAGGATTTAAGGTAAACATTGTCATAAAAAGCAGCATTATAAAATAAAACATACTTACCGCCGGATGTAATTCTCTTAACAATCCTTTTTTCACTTTACTGCAACCTCCAAAAAGAAACAAAACTTATCTATCAGGCACATAAAACAAAATGCCTTTTCTCATCAGCTTCCTGCCCGTCCACTGCAAGTGTACATCCATTCTATATTCTCTCCACCTTTTAGCTTATAAGCCGATGCCCCGACATTCGGTGTGACTCCATCCACCTGATAAAGCCATCCGCTCATATCACCTGCCATTTTCTCATACAGATAACCTATTCCTTTTACATACGATGTTTTATATATTGCTGAATATTCTGCATCATATGCAATTTTGTTCCGCTTACATGCGGCTGTCAGTACATCATAAACTGATGCACCTTTTTTTACTTTAAGTTCAACTTTATCAAGCAGTTTCCCGTCTCGTGGCACATATTTTCCTGCATTTTTGTCAAGTTTATCCATATTTGAAAGGAGTATGCTGCAATCTATGGATATGCTGCATTTTATATATTCTGCATTATCGTCAGAGCCATCTGCTGATGTTTTATCTTTATTATCTGGTAGAGGTGTACTTTTCGGTTTAGAAGTATTTGTATTTTCCTGTTTATTGTTATTTTTCTTTTTATTCCCATCCGTCCCATTTTTCGATTTTACATTCTTGTCTGACGGCTTTTTATCATTTTTTGCGGCTGACTTTTCAGTTGACTTACTATTACTCTTTTTATTTTCAGAATCCGTTTTTTTATCACTTTTATTTTTGGATTTCTTCTTTTTATTATCTTTATTATTCTTATTATCCGTTTTTAAACTACTGCTGTTTTTGTCTTTATCACTGCCATTTTGATTTATATCTGGAGTCTTGCTTTGCTGCGGTTTACTCTCTGAAACATCAGTTCCATTCTTGGAAACTTCTGTCCCTGTACCTTTCACTCCGTCCGGATTATTTGTACTCTCAGCAGTTATAGTGATATTTCTTGTATCATTTTCACTTACCCTGTCATGTTTACTTACCGATTCTATATCTAATCCTGAAACTCCGACAGCTACAAGAACTATCAGTATAAACGGAACTAAAAATTTTCTGTAATTTTTCAATACGATTCCTCCATATAAAACTGTCATGCGGATATTCGCAATCCGCTCTGCTACTTGCTCATAACACTATTAACCGCACCATAGGCACTAACAATAACGCAAAAAAATAAAACAGATAAAAAATTTCTTTATAAGAGATTTCCTTATCTGCTTTACCTGTTATATATAATAATACACAAAATTTTATACAGCAAAAAAACACTATCCGCTCTGCCATCTCCCACCGAGATGAACTTTTCAAGTCAAATAGTAGAAATCTCCTTGTCAGCAGGTCTCCTGGCTCGATTTCAACTGATTTTTTACCTTCCCATGAAATAAAAAAATATCTTATCCTTCACAGTGGTTTTAAACAAAGCGTAACTTTGTGTCTGATAAATTTAAATGTTTAGACGCTGTCGTTTTACGCTCTGCATAAAAAATCATCCCTCTTACAGTAGCGGGGGCTGCTGCAGCATCTCACTGCATTCCCTTTTAAGTCTGTCTCTTTAACCCGCCTTAGTCGGCTGGCAAAGTACAGCTCACTGACAATAACATAGACAAGTATAACATAGTTTTTTCTATTTTTATATGTAGTTTTTTACCAAATATTTTTTCAAATCAAAACATATATATGTTATTTTTGTTCGTCAATATACAGTACTATTTTTACACGAAATTCATTATTATCATAATCAATCTTTACTGCTCCATCATATTTTTCGACTGCTTCTTCTACACTTTTTAATCCTATCCCATGCTCTATACTATTACGTTTTAATGTTTTTATCGTACCATCTTTTAATTTTATATGTCCATCATAACTGTTTTTAAGATCAATAAGAATCGTTCCCATCTGATATTTTATTTTGAGGTCTATATACCTGCCTTTATCGAGTTTTTCCACAGCTTCTATCGAATTGTCAATAATATTGCCAAGTATGGTAACCATATCATTCATATCAATATGACATGCATTTGGCAATGTCACATCAGATGTAACCTCTATATTCTTTTCACGCGCTTCACTAAGTTTATAATTTACAATGCTGTCAAGCTGTATATTTCCGCTTGAACTATACATACTTACCTTATTCAACTGGCCGACAAGTTTGGCAATATACTCCTTAACTTTCGTATTATTAGCTTCCTCATCTAACATTGTTTCAAGCACATAGAGATGATTATTGATATCATGTCTGAACTTTCTTATATTATCATTGTTCTTCTGCAATACTTCTGCCTGTTTTGTATAATACATATTTTCTCTCTCAAAAAGCTGTGCCTGAATCATATTTACATAACTTCTCGATACTACATCATACAGATACATTATCAATATAATCATAAATGTAATGCAGACTACTGATACCATTTTTATATTTCTTGGAATATCATCCTGCATAAATAGCAGCATTTCCATGACTAAAAATAATAAATTTAATATAATTATGGCAATATTAAAAGTCACAGGAAGCTGCAATCCTGAATTGATATTTTTAAAACTTGTTATTATAAAATACAGTATAATCTGTAATATGCTAAGGCTTACAAGCTGATATGATTCGGCATAATATCCGTTTACGGTAAGTTTCAGATTACCTCCGCCTGTCACAAAAGAAACCATCAACTCACAGACAAACTCAAACATAAATACCATTATGACCGCTAAAACTATCTTGTTCTTTTTCTTTTCATAGCATCTTGCCATAAGGTATAACTGTACAAATGATACTACGGCATTGAGCACGGGAACAGGCATTTTTATATATTGTATTGTGCATAAAAGATAACAGAATGTAAATGTATATATTGCAGCTTTTCTTGAAACTTTAAGTTTTCCAAGAAAAAACTGCATATATTTTATTATTATATATAAATCTATAAATCCTGTCAAAATATACATCATGACAAAACACACATTATTTTTCATCATCAGCCCTCAATTTCTATAAATTTTTCTAGTGTATTGTATCATTGATATTTCGCTAAATAACTTGTATAAATTTCCATCTGCTGCG
>NZ_JAHLQE010000101.1 GCF_018918235.1 Eubacterium sp. MSJ-13 | reverse complement strand
CTGGGCGTGTTCGGGACTTTCACCCGTTAGAGCGCGCCCATGGCGCGCAAACTAAAAACAGCCTTGTCATGCAAAGCACAACAAGGCTGTTCTCTATATAAAACTCTAATTTGATGCTGTAATATAAAATTACTCGATGATTGTAGCAACCTTTCCAGAACCTACTGTACGTCCACCTTCACGGATAGCGAAGTTAAGACCCTGCTCCATAGCTACTGGATGGATGAGCTCGATTGTCATCTCTACGTTATCACCAGGCATGCACATTTCTGTACCTGCAGGTAACTCACAAACACCTGTTACGTCTGTTGTTCTGAAGTAGAACTGTGGACGATAGTTGTTGAAGAATGGAGTATGACGTCCACCTTCGTCCTTTGTAAGAACGTAAACCTGAGCTGTAAATTTCTTATGGCATGTTACTGTACCTGGCTTAGCAAGAACCTGTCCACGAACGATCTGATCTCTGTTGATACCACGAAGAAGAGCACCGATGTTATCACCAGCCTGTGCCTCGTCAAGCATCTTACGGAACATTTCGATACCAGTTACAACTGTCTTACCAACTTCTTCCTTAACACCGAGGATTTCAAGTTCGTCGTTGAGGTGAAGTGTACCACGCTCTACTCTACCTGTAGCAACTGTACCACGACCTGTGATTGTGAATACGTCCTCTACTGGCATAAGGAATGGCTTATCTGTATCACGCTCTGGGTTTGGAATGTACTCATCAACTGTGTCCATGAGTTCCATGATCTTGTCTCCCCACTCGCCGTTAGGATCTTCAAGAGCTTTAAGAGCTGAACCTTTGATGATTGGACAATCTTCAAATCCGTACTCTTCAAGAGCTTCTGTAACTTCCATCTCTACTAATTCGATAAGCTCAGGATCGTCAACCATATCGCACTTGTTAAGGAATACTACGATATAAGGAACGTTAACCTGACGAGAAAGTAAGATATGCTCTTTTGTCTGAGCCATAACACCGTCAGTAGCAGCAACTACGAGGATAGCACCGTCCATCTGAGCAGCACCTGTGATCATGTTCTTTACATAATCAGCATGGCCTGGGCAGTCAACGTGAGCGTAATGTCTCTTCTCTGTCTCATACTCAACGTGGGCTGTAGAGATTGTGATACCTCTTTCTCTCTCTTCTGGAGCCTTATCAATGTTCTCGAAATCTACTGCTGCGTTACCAGCAACTCTAGCTGCAAGTGTCTTTGTAATAGCAGCTGTAAGTGTTGTTTTACCATGATCTACGTGACCGATAGTACCAATGTTACAATGAGGTTTAGTTCTTTCAAACTTTTCTTTAGCCATTTTTAATTATCCTCCTTAAATTTCATAGGCTTTGCCTAACTAATTTTCAATTCTCGATTTTCGCGTTTTTATAACACTATAAAAAGTATTATATTGCAAACACATCTATTTTTCAAGTCTTTTTCAAGACTTTTACAAGGAAAAGACTCTTAAAATCTTATTTTAAAAATCTTTTCCCTATGAATTTTATATATGATGTCGAAGCAAAAAAGTATTTTAACTCCAACTGTCAAGAATTATTCTGCATTCTTACCTGCAAGAACCTTGTCCTGAACATTCTTTGGACACTGCTGATACTTCTCAAAGAACATTGAGTAGTTTCCACGTCCCTGTGTTGTAGAACGAAGCTCTGTAGAATATCCGAACATTTCAGCAAGTGGAACAAAAGCTCTAACAATCTTTCCACCACCGATGTCATCCATTCCTTCAATCTGTCCACGCTTAGCATTAAGACTTCCGATAACATCACCCATGTATTCCTCAGGCATAGTAACTTCAACCTTCATGATAGGCTCAAGTAATACTGCGTTACCTTTCTTCATAGCATCCTTGAATGCCATAGAACCTGCAATGTGGAATGCCATTTCTGATGAATCGACTTCGTGGTATGAACCATCCCATACAGTAGCATGTACACCGAGTACAGGGAATCCACCGAGGATACCAGCCTGAGCTGCTTCTTCGATACCTTCACCAACGGCTGGAATGTATTCCTTAGGAATAGCACCACCAACTACTGTTGACTCAAACTTAAATGGCTCTTCACCGTTAGGATCCATAGGCTCAAATTTAACTTTACAATGTCCGTACTGACCACGTCCACCTGACTGTTTAGCATATTTGCTATCGATATCAACAGCAGTTGTAAATGTCTCTTTGTATGCAACCTGTGGAGCACCTACGTTAGCTTCTACATTGAACTCACGAAGAAGTCTGTCTACGATAACTTCAAGATGAAGCTCACCCATACCTGCGATGATAGTCTGACCAGTTTCCTGATCTGTATGAGCTTTGAATGTTGGATCTTCTTCAGCAAGTTTTGCTAAAGCTTCACCCATCTTACCCTGGTCATTCTTTGTCTTAGGCTCGATAGCAAGCTCGATAACAGGCTCTGGGAATTCCATAGATTCAAGAATAACAGGATGCTGCTCATCACAGATAGTATCACCTGTTGTTGTAATCTTAAATCCTACTGCAGCAGCGATATCACCAGAGTAAACCTTGTCGATCTCGCTACGGCTGTTAGCATGCATCTGTACGATACGACCAACACGCTCTTTCTTCTGCTTTGTAGCATTGAGAACATATGAACCTGAGTTTAATGTTCCTGAATATACACGGAAGAATGCAAGCTTTCCAACGAATGGGTCAGTCATGATCTTGAATGCAAGTGCGGCGAATGGTTCATCATCAGAAGATTTACGAACTACTTCGTTTCCTTCTTCGTCTGTACCTGTGATATCAGGGATATCTGTTGGTGCAGGCATGAACTCAACTACGCCATCAAGTAACTTCTGAACACCCTTGTTCTTATATGCAGAACCACAGTATACAGGTACTGCTTCACAAGCGATAGTTCCTTTACGAAGTGCTTTCTTTAACTCGTCGATAGTTGGCTCTTCACCTTCGAGATATTTCTCTAACAAGTCATCATCTAACTCGCAGACTTTCTCGATAAGGTTGTTATGCCACTCATCAGCGAGGTCTTTGAGGTCATCAGGTATTGTAGTGATTTCAATATCTGTTCCCTCATCATTTTTATAGTAATATGCATCCATTTCAAAAAGGTCGATAAGTCCGATGAAATCATCTTCTTTACCAATCGGAATCTGAACAGGGATAGCATTTTTTCCAAGACGATCAATAATTGTCTGCACTGACATGAAGAAATCAGCACCCATTTTATCCATCTTATTGATGAATGCCATACGAGGTACATTATATGTGTCAGCCTGACGCCATACATTTTCTGACTGAGGCTCAACACCAGCCTTAGCATCAAATACACCTACAGCACCATCAAGTACACGAAGTGAACGCTCAACCTCAACTGTGAAGTCTACGTGGCCCGGTGTATCAATGATGTTGATACGATGCTCTAAAGCACCTGGTTTCTTCTTATGGTGATCTTCAAGTGTCCAATGACATGTTGTAGCAGCAGAAGTGATTGTGATACCTCTTTCTTTTTCCTGCTCCATCCAGTCCATTGTTGAGGCACCATCATGTGTCTCACCGATCTTATAGTTTACACCTGTGTAATATAAGATACGTTCTGTTAATGTAGTCTTACCGGCATCGATATGAGCCATGATACCGATATTTCTAGTTCTATCAAGTGGATATTCTCTTCCAGCCAAGACTCTTTACCTCCTTACCAACGATAATGTGCAAAAGCCTTATTAGCTTCAGCCATCTTGTGCATGTCTTCTTTCTTCTTTACAGATGCGCCTGTATTGTTAGAAGCATCTAAAATCTCGTTAGCAAGTCTTTCTTTCATTGTTTTCTCACTTCTCTTACGAGAGTAGAGTGTAAGCCAACGAAGAGCTAAAGCCTGTCTTCTGTCAGGTCTAACTTCGATAGGTACCTGATATGTTGCACCACCGATACGTCTAGCCTTAACTTCGAGCTGTGGCATGATATTGTTCATAGCCTCCTCGAATACTTCAATAGCGTCCTTACCAGATTTCTCTGCAACTTCATCAAATGCACCATAAACGATTTTCTGAGCAACACCCTTTTTACCATCTAACATGATATTGTTTACAAGCTTAGTAACAACTTTGTTCTTGTAAACTGGATCTGCTAACACGTCTCTTTTCTGTATATGTCCTTTACGTGGCACGTTACTTCCCTCCTTAACATTATTTAGCAATACTAACAGCCGACACTGCATTTTCGTATCACTATCATTAATTCATCGGTACTCACAATTTTTAAGTGTCCGCACCAGGTTAATTATGTGAAATTAATCCGGCACTTCCCCAAATTAGTGAATCTTACTTCTTAGGTCTCTTTGCTCCATACTTAGAACGACCCTGCTTTCTGTTTGCAACACCTGCTGTATCAAGTGTACCACGAACGATATGGTATCTTGTACCAGGTAAATCCTTTACTCTACCACCACGGATAAGAACTACGCTATGCTCCTGAAGGTTGTGTCCTTCACCTGGGATGTAGCTAGTTACCTCGATACCGTTTGAGAGACGAACTCTGGCTGTTTTTCTAAGAGCTGAGTTAGGTTTCTTAGGTGTAGCAGTACGAACTGCAGTACAAACACCTCTCTTCTGTGGAGAGCTCTGTGCTACTGTTTTCTTGTTCAAAGAATTGTAAGTGTACTGAAGTGCAGGAGAATTAGACTTCTTTGTAGAGGCCTTTCTTCCCTTTCTTACTAACTGGTTAAATGTTGGCATTAATTTCACCTCCTATGTTTATAGTCAAAAAGTTAACGTATGCAAAAACGCACACTCACTCAGTATAATAAGTAAGTATGCGATTGTCAATACTTTTTTCTAATATTTTTTTAATTCAGACAAAACATTTTTTATACTGCTGACAGAAAATCCTTTCCGATAAAGTTTAGCTACGATTTTCTGACTTTCTTCATATGAAAGTTCTGATGCTTTCTGAACATCTATACCAAGCTTTTCTATCTGCCTCTTTAATGCAGTGCTGTCGTCATAATCTATATTTTCAAGTGCAAGCTCTATATACTCATCTGCAACATGTCTCTTGTAAAGATCCTGCTTTAATCTCTTTATGCTCCTGCTCTCATGATATATCTCAACAAATCTTTTAGCATAACGCTCATCATCAATATAGTGGAAACCTCTTACATACTCTATGGCTTCACTGACAGCTTCATCAGAAAATCCGGCTTTTAAAAGTTTGTCAGTAAGCTCCCACTCTGTCCTGTCATTATGCTGCAGTATCAGCATGGCTCTTTTCTTTGCCTTTAATATTTCATCATTCTTTTTTTCATCTGCTGCCATGACAAATCCTAATCTTGAGCCTGAATATCAGTCTTCTCTACCTGTGCTGTAACACTTTCTGCTTCATCTACAAACACACTTTCATCATCTTCTGTCTTAGTTTCCTTTGAGAATTTTTCTCTTACTTTGCCCTCTATCTCAGCCATAACATCCGGATGCTCTTTAAGATATGTCTTTGCGTTTTCTCTTCCCTGACCGATCTTATTTCCCTCATATGCGTACCATGCACCACTCTTGTTCACAATATCTTCCTTTGCGGCAAGGTCAAGAATATCTCCCTCTCTTGATATACCCTCACCATATATAATGTCAACCTCTGCTTCACGAAAAGGAGGAGCAACCTTGTTTTTAACGACTTTTATGCGTGTACGGTTTCCGATGGCTTCGCCATCTTTCTTTATCTGCTCACCGCGTCTTACTTCAAGTCGGATAGATGAATAATATTTAAGTGCACGTCCACCTGTAGTAGTTTCGGGATTTCCAAACATAACACCGACTTTTTCACGAAGCTGATTTATAAAGATAACAGTACAGCTTGTCTTTCCTATAATAGCTGTAAGTTTTCTAAGTGCCTGTGACATAAGTCTTGCCTGAAGACCTACATGACTGTCTCCCATGTCACCTTCTATCTCTGCTTTTGGTACAAGTGCTGCAACTGAATCCACGATAACTATATCTATAGCTCCGGAACGTACCATAGTCTCAGCGATCTCAAGTGCCTGCTCTCCCGTATCCGGCTGTGATATATATAAATTGTCAATATCTACACCAATCTTTTTAGCATATACCGGATCAAGTGCATGTTCTGCATCTATAAATCCTGCAATGCCGCCTCTTTTCTGCACCTCTGCTACCATATGAAGTGCAACCGTAGTCTTACCACCTGACTCAGGTCCATATACTTCCACAATCCTTCCCTTTGGAACACCGCCGACTCCAAGAGCAATGTCAAGAGAAAGTGAACCTGATGGGACTGTCTCTACATTAAGATGTGTATTATCACCCAGTTTCATAACTGCGCCTTTTCCGTAGTTTCTCTCTATCTGTGCGATAGCAGACTCTAATGCTTTTAACTTGTTCTCATCAATATTTGGTTTTGCCATTTTTAAATCCTCCTTTTACGAACAAATGTTCCTGATACCTATATTATATTCTTTCGATTAAATTGTCAATGATTTTTTACACTAGTGAAAATTATAATGCACAGTAATCTTACTGTTCACTCCTGACACTTACTGTCAGACTATGCACCAAGAAGTCAAGCGGATATTTGTAATACTCTCTGCTACCTGCTCATAACATTATATTTTTTTGCAATTATTATTTCCATATGTCTTTTTCACAAAAACACATGACAGTTTATGTATATTTATCATAATATACAGCCCGAATTTCGTCATTATTTGTCATTTTTCAAAAAAACATACAAAATATATCTGCTTTTATGCCACAATTTTCTTTCCCAACTTTTTGTATTTTGTGTTAGACTATTATATGATGTTTGTGTCAAAAGGTATTTTGCCCCAACTGATGCTAAAGATTGCTACATTGCCATCTGCTTTTGCACCTTGCATTATATTATAAATCTGAAAGGTCGTGTTTTTATGACGCAAAAAACGGTAAACGAAGGAGAATTTTACAGACATTTTAAAGGACAGATATATCATATAAGAGCCCTTGCCACAAATAGCGTGGACAATACACCGGTTGTAGTATACCAGGCAATGTATCCGCCTTTTAAAACCTGGGTTAGTCCCTTTTCAACATTTCTTGAAAAGATTGATAAGGAAAAATATCCTGACGCAGTGCAAAATTTCAGATTTGAAAAAGTCAATTTTGATAATGAAAAATCTGACAACATCAAACCTGACACAGCGGATATTATGACTGACGCTGTCCTGACACCAGATGCTTACGCAAAAACTGCATCTGTAACATACACAGAATCCTCCGCGGCAGATACGAAACAATCTGACGCTTTCATATCAGTATCAGACGAGGAGATCACAGACGCACTTCTATCAGGTCAGGTTGAAAGCAGGCTTTCAGGAAAGATTTCAGATAAACAGCTTGCATTAAAAGGTCTTATGAGTTTTCTTGATGCACAGAATTTTCATGATAAACGCAGGATTTTCATAAGTCTAAGACCGTATCTTAATGACATGCTGCTAAACAATATTGCCGTCACTCTTGACCTTGTCCTTGACAACGGCAGTCCCGAACAGCATTTTGATACGATATTAAACTACCTTGAAACCCATGAACATTATGAGTGTAACAGACTTCGCTAAACCTTAATATCAGCGGTAACTGCTATTTGTCAAGCGGATATTCGCAATCCGCTTTGCTACTTGCTCACAACACTATTAGCTGCTATCGCAGCATAGTGTTAAATTAAGAAATGAGGATAAATAAATGAAAGTAACTAGAGAAAGCATGCTTGTGTATGCAATAACAGACAGACATTGGACAGGCAGACAGACACTTGAACAACAGGTAGAAGAAATTCTAAAAAACGGTGCTACTTTTCTACAGATACGTGAAAAAAACATGCCCCATGACGAACTTGTAAAAGAGGCTGTACGCATTAAGGAGATTGCTAAAAAATATAATATTCCTGTTGTTATTGATGATGATATTTATGCCGTTATCGAATCCGGTGCAGACGGTGTGCATATCGGTCAGAAAGATATGGATTACATCGAAGCAAGAAAACTTCTTGGTAATGATAAGATAATAGGCATGACCGCCCCAAGCGTTGAGCTTGCAAAAAAAGCCGAAAAACTTGGTGCTGACTATATCGGTGCAGGTGCAGTTTTTAGCACAAGCACAAAAAAAGATACAAAGCCTCTTGAACTCAGTACACTCAAAGAAATATGCAACAGCGTTTCTATCCCTGTAGTTGCCATTGGAGGCATTGACCACTCAAATGTCAGAAAACTTGAAGGTACGGATATTGATGGCATTGCCGTAATCTCTGCATTATTTGGTGCAAAAGATTGCGGAAAGGCAACAAGAGAACTTGTATCTATAATGAATACAATTTTCCCGAAAAAGCAATAACTGCTTGCAGTTTTTTCACAAGTGAAGCGGATATTCGTGGTACGCTCTGCCACTTGCTCGATAGTGTTAAAAAATGGAGGTAAATATGAACAAATCTCACAAATTACATATTTTTGATATGGATGGAACAATTCTTGATTCAATGCCAATGTGGGCTACTATCGCATCAGATTATCTTGATTCATACAACATCCCACATGATGACGGGGTAAACAAACTTATTGAATCATATACGCTTGAAAATGCTGCAAAATATTTTATCAAACTCGGACTTAATAAAACAGTAGATGAAATAATCAAAGATATTTATGATTTTTCATTTAATAAATATAAATATGAAATTCCGGCAAAGCCCGGAATGATAGAATTATTGAAGAAACTCCATGAAAGTGGTGATACTATATGCCTTTTGTCCGCCTCACCGGTACAATGTGCTAAAGCTGCCTTTGACAGACTAGGTATCTTAAATTTTTTTAACAAACTGCTTTCATGTCAGGATCTTGAAACAGATAAAACTGTCCCTGAAACTTTTATAAATGTAGCTGCTTCTTTAGGCTTTAAACCTAAAGACACGATAGTCTACGAAGATGCACTATATTCTATTCTTTCAGCCAAAAAAGCAGGATGCAACACAGCAGCCATATATGATGATTTTGCCAAAAACGAATGGAATGAAATTTTAAAAAACGCCGATGAAATAATAGTAAAACCGCTTTAACATTTTTGCCAATAAGTCCCCCACTATATCAAAGAAGTCACCCACTTCTATTGCGTAGAGCAATAAGTGTGGGTGGGGACTTGCTTGTATCATGAGGGGGTACAAGCCCCTTCTTATATGTATGCTGCTATCACATAGCAGCTAATAGTGTTATGAGCAGGTAGCAAAGCGGATTGCGAATATCCGCTTGACTATTCTATCTATATTTATCTTTTTAATCTACAATAATATAACATGTATGTTTCCATTTTTCTCTACAAATTTTACACATTTTTTCATGAACTTCAATCCACCATCTATATATCCTAAATATTCGTACTCATATCTCACTTTTGGAACCTCTGATATTTCCCTATTTGCAACAAATCTGACGCTCATTTCCCCTTCTGTTGAACCTATTGCTATGTCAAATTCTGATATTTCTTTATCTGTTTTGTTTCCTAAGGATATTGTAACACTTTGAGAATTGCATCCCATAATTCCTATTTTCTTCATATCCGTACAATTACTTAAATCCAATTCATTTATCTTTGACCAATTTATGTAAAATTCTTTTAAACAGTCTGTTTTAGGCATTTTTAATTCGTCAAGTGATGCATCTGTAATATTGATTGTTTTAATTTTACAATTATTTGATAAATCTAATTTCTTTACATTGTATGTCATTCTAATATAAAAATTTTCAAGATTTTTGCACCCTGAAACATTTATTTCTTTTAATTTAGCATATTCCTGCTCGTCATAATACTCTCCATATCCCTGTTTCAAAAAGAAATATTTCAATGTTGGATTATTTCCTAAGTCAACGCTTTTCAAGCTATTTCCGGTAACTGAACCAAAATACTGTATTCTTTTAAATGTTGGCAGTTTTACATCAGCTTCTATATCATATCCTATAAAATATGGTGTTGTTATTGACATATCATCCAAGGCAATTCCTTTGACATATCCGTAATCATCCCATGATACCCAGTCTGAAAACCATTTTAACTTCGTAAGGTTACTGTTTTTTCTCCATCCCCAGTCATATGGTGATTCTTCTTGTGCTTTCCAGAAACAATCTATATATAATTTTCTCAGCTGTTTTAATTCTGATTTTTTAGGTGCCTGTTTCTTCACGGTTATATTATAAGTAGTTTTTTTCTTCCCCTGTTTTGCCTGTAACTTTACACTTCCCGATTTTTGTGCTTTGATTTTTATTTCTCTCTTGCCTTTTTTTATTACTGATATATTCTGTTTTCCGCTTAAAATACTCCATGTTGCTTTTTTATCACTTTTTGGTGCTTTTATCGTTTTTTTCTGTGCAACTGTGATTTTTACTTTTTTCGCATTTTTGTCTTTAATCTGTTTTGTCTTTGATGTTGCTGCTACTGCATCTCTCACTCCAACAGCCGTAAACAATCCTGTTACAGCTAAAGAAACACTTAATGATAAAGCCAATAATTTTTTTAATCTTATGCTCATACTCGTTCCTCCCTCATATATAAAAAATATCTGCCTTATAGTACCTTAATAATATAAGACAGATATTTTTTGGTTTTGTTGCAGCTATATTATTTTTTTTCCATAAAAAATTACCACATTACTATGCACACTCTAATACTATTGTTACTATTCTATACAATCTATTTATGCAAAACATATCATTTATCATTCATCAAATATAGATACGATTTCTCCATCAAGTATCTTATTCATATTCTTTACTGCACAGAAATTTCCACACATAGAACATGTATCTTCCTTTTCAGGTTTTGCTGATGCACGATAATTTCTTGCTTTCTCAGGATCTATTGAATATTCAAATGTTTTCTCCCAATCAAGATCCTTTCTTGCCTGTCCCATATTGTCATCCCAGTCTCTTGCTCCCGGAACGCCTTTTGCAATATCTGCCGCATGAGCTGCTATCTTTGATGCTATGATTCCCTCTTTTACATCATTTACATCAGGAAGCCTAAGATGCTCCGCCGGTGTAACATAACATAAGAATGATGCTCCGTATGTAGCTGCTATCGCTCCACCTATTGCCGCTGTGATATGGTCATATCCGGGTGCTATATCTGTTACAAGTGGTCCAAGTACATAGAATGGTGCACCTTTACACATAGCCTGCTGTACTTCCATATTGGCTTTGATCTGGTTAAGCGGCATATGTCCCGGTCCTTCGATCATAACCTGAACATCTTTTTCCCATGCTCTGTTTGTAAGTTCTGAAAGTGCTATAAGCTCCTCTATCTGTGCTGCATCTGTGGCGTCTTTAAGACATCCCGGACGGCATGCATCTCCAAGACTCATTGTCACATCATATTCTCTGCATATATCAAGTACTTCGTCATAATACTCATAGAACGGATTTTCATTTCCAGTCATCTCCATCCACGCATAAATGATAGAACCACCTCTTGAAACAATATTCATAAGTCTTTTATTTCTTTTAAATCTTCTTGCTGTCTCTTTATTTATGCCGCAATGGATAGTCATAAAGTCAACACCATCCTCTGCATGCATCCTTACAACATCTATCCACTCTTTTGCTGTGATATCTTTAAGTGCTTTTTTATAGTAAACAACAGCATCGTAAATCGGTACAGTTCCTATAACGGCAGGACATTCACTTGTAAGTTTGCGTCTGAATACCTGTGTATCTCCACATGAACTCAGATCCATAATAGCCTCTGCACCCATATCAACGGCACTCTTAACTTTTTCCATCTCCATATCGAGATCTGTCCAGTCTCTTGATGTTCCAAGATTGACATTTATCTTTGTTCTGAGTTTTGTTCCTATTCCACTCGGCTTTAAGCACTTGTGGTTTTTATTTGCAGGAATGATAACCTTTCCTTCTGCAACAAGTTTTATAAGCTCATCCTTATCAAATTTTTCATCTTCTGCAACTGCGAGAAGTTCCTTTGTGTAAATGCCTTTTCTTGCGGCATCCATCTGTGTAGCGTATTCCATTTTAATCCTCATTTCTGCACACATTTTTGGTGCGTAATTATTTTTCTGTAATATAAATTATGTATTTCATATGCACTGTTCTATAAAAGCACATTATATATAATGGGGAAGATTTTTCTAAGACCGAAATTTATATACGAAACAGAGTTCCTATATCAAAAAACTCCGGATAACCGATGTAAAACACCGATATCCGGAGTGACCATGCATAATATTTAAAATATATGTGAACCTTTTAAGCTGAAACTTTAAAGCCTTGATCTTAATATTATAATAAAATCAAAAAGTTCAAAACTCTTACTTTCAAACCTTAATCCACATAAACAATATCTGCCTACGACAGTACTAACTGTATCAGGTCATATGGGTCGGATAAAATCCCTCTCAGCATTAAGCTCCCCAGATGTATCTGATTATATTTGCTTTTGAGGCTTATGTCAAGATATTTCGCTGCTATCCATTGAAATAGATACGCTTTTCCTATATATTATTAATAAATGTAAAAATGTAATATCAATTACCAATCGCACCGCAGGTGTGAACAATAACAATATTTAGAAAGGAAGTGCAGAAGATGGCACCAGCTTTACAATTACAAACAGAGACAATAACTCTGGAACAATACGAAACTATTCCAGAAGAAAAAAGAATAGAAGTTTTTGATGGCATCACATATGACATGGCAAGCCCTTCTCAATTACACCAAGCAATCTCCATGGAACTCTCAAACATATTTTATAATTATATCAAGAGTAATAATGGCACATGTAAATTATTTACAGCACCCTTTGATGTAAAACTTTCCGACAAACCTCTAACAATCGTCCAGCCCGACATAATGGTCATCTGTGATCCTAAAAAACTCGATGAAAAAAGATGTAACGGAGCACCTGATTTTATTATAGAAATCGTTTCTCCCAGCAATCCCGAAGATGATTATATACGAAAACTCTATTACTACAAAAATCATGGTGTGCGTGAATACTGGATTGTTGATCCACAGCGAAAAATAGTCACTGTAAACTACTTTGACGGTCATATGGTAAGTGTACAGTACCCTTTTTATTCTGTAATAAAAGTCAATATTTACGATAATCTTTTTGTTGATTTTTCAGAAATCACAAAACTTTTAAATATTTAAATTCATAAAAGGCATATGTACTGTCGCATATGCCTTTTACCATATACTCATCTCTTCTATAAGTACAAACCACATGTCGAAATAACCACGCCGATACCTATTGACTAACCGCATCAAAAAAGATACCATTATGATAAAACTTTTTTACAACTTTACAACACTTATTCGGTTGTTTACTAAATCATTACTTTTCTGGAGGATATACATGATACTGGGACTTTCTGTTTACTTTATTCTTATGAACTTCTATGTTTTCAGCATTTTAGGCTGGGTTTATGAGAGCACTTTCGTTTCCGTCAGAACTGGAAAACCTGTCAACAGAGGATTCCTTGTCGGTCCGATACTTCCGCTCTATGGGACAGGTGCTACCCTTGTATATGTGCTTTTGCGTCCTGTTTCTGCCCACCCTTCGCTGCTATATATTTTAGGAATGATTATCGCAACGGTAATCGAATATATAACATCCTATGTGCTTGAAAAACTATTTCACGCCAAATGGTGGGATTATTCAACAGCACCTTATAATTTTCAGGGACGAATAGCACTTATACCATCTATGTTCTGGGGTATACTTACGCTGCTGCTGTTTGATATCCTTGAACCTTTCGCAAAGTGGCTGATAAGTCTTATCCCTCAGGATATCGGTGAAAAACTGCTTACATTTCTTATAGTTGTTTCACTTATCGATCTGACATACACAGTCATGGAAACGATAAACTTCAAAAAACAGCTCGAAATGCTCTATTCATTCCGTCAGGAACTTGAACAACAGTTTCAGGAGCAGCAGTTCAGTGCTATCAAAGAAGAATTTCTTGCCAAAACTGGTCTGACTGAAAAAATGGAAAATATACGCGAAAAACTTGCCGCTATCAAGGAAAATATGAGTGAAGATACCAAGATACAGCTTCTTGAGGATAAATTAAATGAATACCGTGAAAGAAGCCACTCCTTCCTCAAGAATAAAAATATTATCACTGGCAATAAACGTATTGTTGATGCATTCCCTACGATGAAGTTTATTCCTAAGAATAAGCCTTCTATATCAGTAAAGGAGATGATAGGATATATAAATACCAAAGTCAAAAAAAATAATAAAGACTGACCGCCGGTTTATATTACACACCGACATATATATGTATTATATCATGTACCATACAGATTACATGAAATCCATTAAAGAAAGCAGGCATTATTTATGAAAATCATCAAAAGAAGCGGTTCTGAAAATGAATTTGACGCAAATAAGATAGTAGCTGCTATCAGTAAGGCAAATATGGAAGTTGCTACTATCGAGAGACTTTCTGAAGAACAGATAAGCGAGATCGCATCAAATGTAGAAAAGATATGTGAAGATATGCACAGAGCATTAAATGTAGAGGAGATACAGGATCTTGTCGAAGACCAGATAATGAATAAACGTGCATTTACTCTCGCAAGAAAATACATAACTTACCGCTACACCAGAGCACTTGTAAGAAAATCAAATTCGACGGACAAACAGATATTAAGCCTTATCGAATGTGACAACGAGGAAGTCAGACAGGAAAATTCCAATAAGAATCCTACAGTAAACAGTGTTCAGCGTGATTATATGGCTGGTGAAGTAAGCAAAGATATCACAAAGCGTTTTCTTCTGCCGGAAGATATAGTAAGAGCTCATGAACAGGGCATAATACATTTTCATGACTCGGACTACTTCGCACAGCATATGCACAACTGCTGCCTTGTAAATCTGGAGGACATGCTTCAAAACGGTACTGTCATCAGCGAGACCATGATAGACACACCAAAAAGTTTTGCAACCGCCTGCAATATCGCAACACAGAGTATTGCACAGATTGCAAGCTCACAGTATGGCGGTCAGAGTTTTTCTCTTGCACACCTTGCACCTTTTGTCGATGTAAGCCGCAAAAAATATTTCAGACAGGTGACTGCTGAATTTGAAGCCGCTGGTCTTAACTACACTGAAGAACAGATTAAAAAAGTTGTCGAGATTCGTGTTAAGGATGAAATCAAACGCGGTGTACAGATGATACAGTATCAGGTCATTACACTTATGACTACCAACGGTCAGGCTCCATTTGTCACTATTTTTATGTACCTTAATGAAGCAAAGGATGAAAGAACAAAAAAAGACCTCGCAATGGTGATAGAAGAAATATTAAACCAAAGGATACTCGGTGTAAAAAATGAAAAAGGTGTATATATCACACCGGCTTTTCCAAAACTCCTCTATGTGCTTGAAGAAGATAATATATCAGAGGATTCAAAATATTGGTATCTTACAAAGCTTGCTGCAAGATGTACCGCAAAAAGAATGGTTCCTGATTATATTTCAGAAAAAGTCATGCTTGAATTAAAAGACGGAAACTGTTATCCATGTATGGGCTGCCGTTCTTTCCTCACTGTGTACCACGATGAAAACGGCAAACCTAAATTTTATGGAAGATTTAATCAGGGCGTTGTTACTGTAAATCTCGTTGACATTGCATGTTCCTCTGAAAAAGATATAGATAAATTCTGGAAAATATTTGATGAGCGCATGAAACTTTGTAAAAAGGCTCTTATGTACCGTCATAACAGATTAAAAGGCACATTGTCTGATGTTGCCCCTATCCTCTGGCAATATGGTGCACTGGCGCGCCTAAAAAAGGGCGAAACCATTGATAAACTCCTCTACAATGGCTACTCAACTATATCACTGGGATATGCCGGACTCTGTGAATGTGTACGCTATATGACCGGAAAATCGCATACTTCACCTGATGCGACACCTTTTGCACTTGAAGTAATGCGCAAACTTAATGATTACTGCCAAAAGTGGAAAGATGAGGAAAATATTGATTTCAGCCTATATGGAACACCTCTCGAATCCACGACATACAAATTTGCAAAGTGCCTTCAAAAGAGATTTGGTATTATAGAAGGCGTAACGGACAAAAATTATATCACGAACAGTTACCATGTACATGTTACTGAACCGATAAACGCTTTTGACAAACTGAAATTTGAATCGCAGTTCCAAAAACTTTCACCGGGCGGTGCAGTAAGCTATGTTGAAGTACCTAACCTTGAAAATAACATCGATGCGGTACTCGAAGTAATGAAATATATCTACCAGAATATAATGTATGCAGAACTTAATACAAAAAGCGATTACTGTCAGTGCTGTGGCTACAATGGCCAGATAGAAATAGTAGAGGATGAAAGCGGCAAACTCATATGGCAATGTCCAAACTGTGGCAACACTGACCCAAATAAAATGAATGTTGCAAGAAGAACATGCGGATATATCGGAACACAATTTTGGAATCAGGGAAGAACCCAGGAAATAAAAGAACGCGTACTTCATTTATAATATTTTTCTAATGACAAATAAAGATGGCTGCCATACGAAATATAATACCTCGTGTGGCAGCCTGTTTTTATGATATAAACCACTAAAAAATCACGGTTTAATAATTTTTAATGTTAAAAAAGTATCATCTGTGCCAAACTATTCATATTTCCTGATAGTGTCACAAAGAGTATGATATTTTTCACTCAATACCTCAAATAACTCCTTAACTCCATCTATAGAGCCGCTTCTTAAGATTTCAACAATCTGTGCGTCTTCTTCCAAAAGATTATCAAATCCAAGATTTCCGCACAAACCTTTAAGTGTATGGGCACATTTGAATGCTTCATCTATATTCTCACATTCGATATTTGCTCCAAGCTGGTTAAAATTATCGTCTGCAAGAAATTTTACAAGAAATCTTTTATATAACTCCTCTTTACCCATAAACCTTTCAAGTGCAGTACCATAATCAACTCCCTGATCCATCAATTCCGTTTTCAAATTTTCGCTCATAGTATCTTAATCTTCCCTCCATCCAGATAAAAATAAATAATTATAATTTTATTATAAAATATAATTTTTATCTAGTAAAGAATTTTTTTCGCCGTTAAATCACATTCATGCTCAATGTATCAAAGATTTGATTTTCGTTGTACTAGTGGTATCGTAGCACTGACTTTCAGCTAAATAACACAGAGTAAATTTTCAATCTGCAAGGCATAGAGGAATCCGCCCCTACTCATCCCTCTCACTTAAATCCCTATTTATCTGTGACAGATAATGTATAAATATCTGATTCGTTATCTCTATCTCATACTCACTTCTTAGCTCATCCAGTTTAAAGCTCTTTCTGCCACCATCTGCTGCCCTGTCCCAGAATACCCTCATATCCCGGTAAGGCACATAAAAACATCTGCCCTCTTTCGTAAACATAATGATAAAAAAGGCTACTCCATGCTGTTTCTCAAAGTTTCCCATAAATTCCATCTGATGCTCATGTATATTCTGCAATGGAAATGTCTTTGTCCTGCACTCCTTTGCATCAAAACAGACAGGTATTCCCTGCACCGCCCCTATATAATCAACCGTACTTTTCTGTTCAAAATAAGCAAGCGTTATATGACGGCTCTGCTTATCAATCTCTATCGGTGTTATGGGCGTCGGTATCTTCTGCACAAGTGCAAGATTTTCTTTACTATATTTATCATTAGTAAAATTTATAGCCTCCTCAAGCATCGAGCCTCTAAGACCTCTTGAATTCCACGCTCCCATATAACTATAACTCCTCTTATGAACTAGTATACTGTATCAATGATTTTCAGCTAAATAACGCAGGGTAAATTTTCAGTCTGCAAGACGGAAGAATGAGCCGTAGCGGGCTACGGCGATTGATGA
>NZ_JAHLQE010000035.1 GCF_018918235.1 Eubacterium sp. MSJ-13 | reverse complement strand
TTTTTTTTGTGCAATCTGCACTGTTTTTATGTTTTCAAAACACTTTTACTAATTCTGGGGTGCAATTTAATACTAAGCTTGTGCATTTTTTAATACACTTTTCATAAACCCTCTGGTTCTATAATTCATTCGGTTCTACATCAATTTCTTCTGAAACTATTTCCTCTTTTTCAAGCGAAACACTTTCATTTTTCTCATCGAACAATGCTTCAAACTCTGCCCTGTCAATTCTTTCTTTCTCCATAAGGAGTTTTGCACATTCATGCAGAATATCCATATTATCTTCAAGTATTGATTTTGCCTGTGCATATGCATTATCAATAATAGCTTTTACTTCATTGTCAATAGTCTTAGCCACATCTTCGCTGTAATCTCTGCTCGTTCTTCCAAAATCCCTGCCTATAAATACTTCATCTTCATCGGCATAGTTTATCATACCGATGTTGTCTGAAAAGCCATATTTGGTAACCATTGCTTTCGCAGTATTTGTAGCCTGTTTTATATCCTGTGATGCTCCTGTAGTAATATCATCAAATATAAGCGATTCTGCAATTCTTCCACCGAGACTTGCAACGATATCCTGCTGCATCTTTCCCTTAGTCATAAATGTCTCATCACGCTCTGGAAGAGGCATCGTATATCCTGCTGCACCAGAACCTGTCGGAATAATAGAAACCATATGCACTGGGCCTACATCAGGAAGTACATGAAAAAGTATAGCATGACCAGCTTCATGATATGCGGTTATCTTCTTATCCTTTTCCGAAATGATCTTACTTTTCTTCTCTTTTCCTATACCTATTTTGATAAATGATTTGCTGATATCTTCCTGTTCAATAAATTTTCTGCCCTCTTTTGCACAAGCAATAGCAGATTCATTTAAAAGGTTCTCAAGATCAGCGCCAGTAAATCCAACAGTTGTCTGTGCTATCTTTCTAAGGTCAACATTGTCACCAAGAGGTTTGCCCTTTGCATGTACCTCAAGTATCTCCTCTCGTCCTCTAACATCAGGACGGCCTACTGTAACTTTTCGGTCAAATCTTCCCGGTCTTAAGATTGCCGGATCAAGTATGTCTACACGGTTTGTAGCTGCCATAACTATTATGCCTTCATTTATACCAAATCCATCCATCTCTACAAGCATTTGGTTAAGTGTCTGCTCACGCTCGTCATGACCGCCTCCAAGACCTGAGCCTCTCTTTCTTGCAACCGCATCTATCTCATCAATAAATACGATACATGGTGCATTTTTCTTTGCTTCCGCAAACATATCTCTTACTCTAGATGCACCTACACCGACAAACATTTCCACAAAATCTGAACCTGAAAGACTAAAAAACGGAACTCCAGCCTCACCTGCAACAGCTTTTGCAAGGAGTGTCTTACCTGTTCCCGGAGGTCCTACAAGAAGTATTCCCTTTGGAATACGTGCACCTACATCAGTATATCTTCCCGGATTTGCAAGGAAATCAACTATCTCTTCAAGTTCTTCTTTCTCCTCTTTAAGACCTGCAACATCCTTAAATTTCTTTGCATGTGGATCATCCGGATCTATCCTTCTAGCCCTGCTCTTTCCAAAATTCATCATTTTGGCATTGCCACCGCCTGAATTGGCCGACTGTGATGACAAAAATGAAAACAGGAAGAATATCGCTAAAAATCCAAGTCCATATGGAAGCAGTGTCGTAATAACCCACGATGTCTTTTTAACATCATTTAACCTATATGATACATTCGCATCATCAAGTATTTTCTGAGCCTCTTTTACATCTGATACATAAAAATCAACCACTTTTCCCGACTTTAATTTTACTGTAACCTCACCTGTCGGTATTTCCTGGTTCTGATCAATTGAAACACTTGTGATATTATTTTTAGCAGCATCATTTTTCAGACTGCTAACGCTGTAAGAATCACCAGAATTCCTTTCTATGTTCCCAGAAAAATATACTGCACAAAAAATAACAGCAAGAACGAGAACATAGAAACCTATTCCACTCATCTTCATCTGTTTCTTCATGAATTGTCTCCTCTACCTTTTATTTTATTCCTCAATGAAATCTAATACCCCGATATAAGGAAGATTTCGATACTTTTGAGCATAATCAAGTCCAAATCCAACCACAAATTTATCCGGAATCTCAAATCCCGTATAATCCACATGTACCTCTGTCTCTCGTCTGTCAGGTTTGTCAAGCAGTGTGCAAAGTTTAAGGCTTGCCGGATTTCTTCCTTCAAGCATCTTCTTTACCATACTGAGTGTTCGTCCTGAATCAACTATATCCTCAACTATAATACAATGAAGCCCATCAATATCTTCATCAAGATCCTTATTTATCCTGAGCTGTCCTGAACTCTTTGTTCCATTACCATAGCTTGACGCTGACATAAAGTCCAATGTAACGGGTACTGTGATCCTTTTTGCAAGTTCACAGCAAAAGAATATACTTCCTTTGAGAACGCAGATAAGATGAACCGTCTTTCCTTCATAATCCCTGCTTATCTGCTCAGCCATCTCTTCAATCTTCTTGTTAAGAATTTCCTCAGAATACATAACACTAATTTCTTCTTTCATTGTTTCCACCTTTCTCTAATGTATGCTTGCACAAAGCATCTTTTTAGTATTTTCATCAATGTAATAATATGCACTGCATCTTGCAAGTTCTGGGATCCACATGATATGGTTCCCGTCCGCAAGAACCAGTATGTTCTTTCTCTCATCAGCCGGTATCTTGCTGTCTATAAGGATTCTGCTCAGCCTCTTCTTTGAACCGTCTGTTCTAAGCCATAGATAATCACCTTCTTTAGGATATCTTAACTTAGGCATATTCTTTATCTTAGCATAATCAAACCATTTCGTACAGTTATTTTTTTTGATAATCTCTGTCATTTCGCATGACTCTTCTGTATGAAATGATATCATATGGCTTGTATCATTTGTAAATGTCACATTATATTCCTGTCCTGAAGATATCTTTTCTTCATATATCTCTGTAAAACTTTGTGAACTGTGACACCATCTATCCTTGTATGACATGAGTATATAATCATAATTCTTAACTGCAACTATGTCATATGGCAGATTTATTTTTCTGCCTGTCTGCCGTGTCATAAGCCTTATCAGTGCATCTATATGTCTCGCCGTAATATCCTTTCGTCTGCCTGACATATGTTCTATCATCCTCATAAATATCTCACGCTGCAATACTACATGCAGTTTTTTTAATTCATTCAGGTCAGCTTTTACCTCTTTAGGACGGCTGTACTTGCATACTGTCACTTTGTCCCATACCAGATCAGTCTGAATATCTATAAAATCCGTAACATCCTGCATATGAGCTGCTGTTTTTGCTATGTGACTCACAGTTTCTTTTTGAAGATTTTCCTGCAGATAAGGTATCAGATAATGCCTTATCTGATTTCTTGCATATTCATCCTCATTATTTGTTGAATCTATACAATACTTCTGTCCCATCTTTTCAAGAGATTTAACAATATCTTGTTTTTTCACTGCAAGAAGCGGTCTTATAATATTTCCATTTTTAGCTTTCATACCTCCAAGTCCCCTGAAACCGCTGCCTCTTATAAACTGAAACAACACAGTTTCCGCCTGGTCATCCTGGTGATGTGCCACTGCAATCTTATCATATCCAAGTTCCATGCGCACTTGTTCAAAACATTCATAACGATATACCCTTCCAGCTTCCTCCTCCGTCATGGACATCTCCTGCGCCATCTTTGGGATATCTCTATAAAATGTTCTGCACTCTACATCTTTAGCCCGACATAATTCTTCAACAAAATGCTGGTCTTTTCCTGCCTCATCTCCCCTTATGCCATGATTAACATGTACAAAACACAATCTTAAATTGTACTCTTTCCGTATCTGTGTCAGATATAAGAACAAAAACACGGAATCTGCACCGCCCGATAATCCGACAACGATGCCATCATTTTTTTCTATCAGGGCATTATCATCACAAAATGATTTTACCCTTTCGTAAATATATTTATTCATCTTTTTAGTTCTCCCATACTCCGGCAACTATAACACTCATATCATCAGATATGTACCCTGAACTTCTCCTTACTGCTTCATCTACGATTGATTGAGCCATATCTCCCGGATTGACTGTATCTATCTGCCTGATATATTTTTCTAAATTATACTTTTCGTCTGAAAACATGTCTGCCACACCATCAGTCATCATTATTATATAATCTCCTGAATATATGCGCATCTTTCCGATATATGGTTCTGCCTCACCTATCACACCCACAGGAAGCGATTGTCCTTCTATACAATACATCTTCCCACTAGTCAAAACATAAGTTCCAACAGCACCATTTTTTAAAAAACTGCACTCTCCCTTATACAGATTTATGAGAGAAATGTCAAGTGTTGCATAATTTTCAAACTCCTGATCTGACATATATAGCGAATTTATTAGTCTTATCGCCGAAGTCTGTGAAAATCCGGCCTCTGACATCTGCTCCAAAAGTTCTATAACATTTTTGCTTTCATCAAGTGCACTTGTCCCACTTCCCATTCCATCAGAGAGAGCCATCAAAAGCTCCCCACTTGGAAGATTTATCATTGAAAATGTATCCCCTGAAACCTCCTGTTCATCTTTTGTAAGCCTTGCAACTCCCGTTATTGCTTTATATTTTGTCTCCTCAACAAAAATATATTCACCAAACTCAGTGTCTATTACTTTTCTTGATGCATCTGACGGTTTTATTTTTTTCTGCATTATGCTGCTCATGATCCTCGATAGTTCTGTTGCCGTTACAAGCCGTCCTTTTGTTGTCCTTGCACTCATAACTATCTCTATCTGCCCATCATTCTTTTCATATGCATAAATATTCTTACATATAACCCTTTTTTTTCTAAACTCTTTCTGGAATGATTCCTCAAGTTCATTCGACAATCTCTGCATTTTAGGCATACTGTCAAGCATATTTTTTACCGCATCACTTATCTCTTTCATCTGACTTGCTACGGCCTTTCTGCTCTGTGTAACCCTGTTTCTATACCCCACTATATTCCTGGCTATGTGAAGATTTTGATTTGCCTCAGACAAAAAACGTTCAGTATGAATACAATCCCTTGTAAATTCTAATGGCATCTGCTCAAGTGTTATAAAACCATCAGGAGAAACACTCAATGTTTTAAATTTTTCAGGTTTACATATTGCCGTCTGTCCTGAACACTCTTCATACTTTTCACATCTCACACATACACTCTCAGACATTTCCCTAAAAATCTTTCTTATATCCCTACTGCCAATCTGCCTGTTTTCACACGAATCATCTGACATAACTTTTGAGATACGGTCAAAAACATGTGAAAAATCATTAAGTCTGTTTTCAATTATATCCTCATAATCCTTATCTTTTTCCCCTTTTTTCTCCTTCACATAACCAAGTGCTTCATAAAATATCTTTGTTAGTGACAGTACAAGTCCTGTTCCAAACATCAAAAGAAAAATATCATATTCATTGTACGGAAACATATATAATTTAATCCCACCGTACATAACAAAAGTAACTGATGCAATAAGTGCCGCATGTACAGGCCGTATATGTATCTTCTGCCTCTCTAATGTATCATATATAAGAAGCATTGATAAGATTACCATACTTCCGCACAATGCCATCTCAATCGAAAGACTCGAAAACATCCCTGCCATAACCGAGAAAGCTATCAGAAGTCTTGCATCCATATCTGCAAACACTGCCGCAAAATATGATACTCCAAGCACACACATACCACAAGTTTCAATTCGTCCCGCTAAAAAACCCATTATCATCTGCAAAAAAAGTTTTTTCCCAATATACTTCATTGTACTCTCCCTTTCACGCCCTAAGGCTAATCTGATAATGGAAAGTATATATAATCAAAATAGCATATTTTGTCGAAACTCAACCTCAAAAAAAGAACTGTTTTTTATGAAGTTAAATCATAAATAAACAGTCCTTAATATTTTATTTGTTTACTTTGCATCGTCAGGTTCAAAAATAATCTCACCTTTGTATACAAGCCCCAATCTCTCGCGTGCAATCTTCTCCACATACTCGTCCGTGTCAACATACTTTTCAAATTTCTTTAACTCTTCCGTCCGCTCATCAACACTCTTCTTCTCTTTCTCAAGCTCAGTAATCTGTGCACTGTACTCTTTACACTTTGCTTCCAGTGTTGACTTACGGTAAAAGATTGTAAAACAAATTACTGTACATAATACAATAATACCCATAATCGTAAATTTGTTCATATGTTTTTTATGACCATAATGCTGACGTGCCATCTCAACACCACCCTCTCTGTAAACGCCTGTTCTAAAGACTTTTTCGCCTGCGAAATATGTTTTTATTATATACCTTTCTTATAATTTTTTCAACGATTTTCTTGATAGGACAATATATCCCTTTTTCATATAAAACAGCACCTGCTATCATCATGACAACCCCATACCATCTTATTATCCCTGAATTTATATTGTAAAAAATATAAAACACCGGAACGGCCAGGCAAGTCCAAAATATAATATCAATTAAAACTTTAACAGGCATACTTTGTTTTATTAACAGTCTGAATATTCTGATAATGCTATATAAGAACATACATGTCATACCAATCAATACTGAGGCAAACAGATACTGAACCTGTCCATATATTATCTCACTCATTGAAAAAGTCTCCCTAAGAATGATGCCGCTTTCTTAGCGTTATCCTCAACATCTGAGTATGCAAAACTGTCAATCCTGCCATCCACATCAACCTCACCCTTTTCAAGTGACAAACGATTTACATGCAGCTCATCACCCTTTATCAGAAGTACCCCCTGATTAGTTTCCAGATAAACCTCCTTTGCATCAAAAGAAAGCACATCCTTAACTCCTGACATAACCGCAGACTTTCTTGCATTAAGATATACTTTATGTACTCCTTTTGAACCTGCACCATTCTGTATATTTTTTTCTTCCACAAAAACACCCTCCTTGCATATATTTATAAATCAATATATGCATGAGGGTGTCATTTATATTACAGCATTTTGTAAAGTTCCTTCGCAGCTTCTTTATTATATGTTTCCTCTATGCTAAGCACTTCTACTTTTACCTGTTTATCACCAAAACTTATCTCTATGATATCTCCCGGTTTAATGTTAAGTGATGCCTTTGCAACTTTTCCGTTTACGGTAATCCTTCCTGCATCACACGCCTCATTTGCAACAGGTCTTCTCTTGATAAGTCTTGATACCTTTAAATATTTGTCTAATCTCATAATATTCCTCTTTTCAGAAAAAGGGCTGGTTCTTGGAACTGCCGCATTAAGTATAATCATACAATATATAAATGTTAATAACAGATTTATTATCTAAATATTGTATGAATAGTGCTTCGTGCGACAGCCACCTTGGAACCTGCCCTCAAATCAAAGTCTGCTTTTAAAGCCTTTTATTACTCGTTTACAGCATCCTTTAAAGCCTTACCAGCCTTAAATTTAGGAGCTTTAGAAGCAGGAATCTTCATTGTAGCACCTGTAGAAGGGTTTCTTCCTTCTCTTGCAGCTCTCTCAGCAACTTCAAATGTACCAAATCCAACTAACTGAATTTTCTCTCCGGCCTTTAACTCATCTGTAACCACATCAATAAATGCCTTTAAAGCCTTTTCTGAATCTTTCTTTGAAAGTTCTGCTTTTTCAGCGATAGCTGCTACTAACTCTGTCTTGTTCATGGATAAATCCTCCTCGATATTTGTATTCTTGGAACAAAGCGGCTAGTATACACTAACTCCACTTCATCCTCCCGTTTGCTTTCTGCAATGAATCCTCTTGCAAAAACTTACAAATCTATTTATACCCTCATTATACCTGTTTGTCAAGGTTTTTTACATCAAAAATCCCACAAAATCAAGCCTTTTTAGCCTTTTTTCTTATTAAATGTCACCCCTCCATCTGTTTGCCAAGAAAACTTGCAGCAACAGCTATCATTTTCTGCTCAGTCTCACCAAATTTTCTCTCCGTGTTCTTCGACAAAAAAACTATCGCTCCTGCCACGTCACCATTACATATGATAGGTGCAACAGCCTCCGTATAATCTCCATCCATATCATCTGTGACTTTGCAGAAATCACTTTTTGTATTGTCAGACAAAATAATCTTTCTATCCATAGCTACTCTTTCTAAATCCTTACTTATATGCTTTCCGACCATATCCTTTTTCACACCGCTTGAAGCTGCAATAACTATGTCACGGTCAGTCACCATAATAAGATAACCTGTTGTCTGTGACAGAGCATCGGCATATTGTTTCGCAAACTGTCCTATATCTCCTATCATTGAATATTTTTTAAGGATAACCTCTCCTTCCCTGTCAGTGTATATCTCAAGTGGGTCTCCCTCACGTATACGCAGAGTGCGTCTTATCTCTTTTGGAATAACAACTCTTCCTAAATCATCTATTCTTCGTACAATTCCCGTAGCTTTCATATTCCGGTTATTTCCTCCATTTCTTTTTTTATAAGGATAAACTTAAATTTATATTACTCCCCATTTCTGCACACATTTTTTGTGCATATCAAGTTTATTAGCTTTGGAGTTATTATGTGGAAATATGTATTTAATTATACACTCTCAAAGCATAATAAAGACAAAATTAACCTATTGAATTTACAAAAACATTATGTTAGAATAAATAAAGTTTTTCAAAGAACATTGCTAAACATATAGCAGACAAATATTTATATATTTTTAAAGGCAATGACGGAACGAGTAATGTTATACTGCCATCCAGAGAGAACGGTGTTTTGCTGCAAACCGTTTATGTGCAGATTTCATGAAAACCACTCCCGAGCTGTGCGTAGAAAAAATATTTCTGATATTTTGAAGCGTGACCGTGTAGCTGCGTTACAAGCTGTAAAAGACATTCCGATTATTTAATTTATTAACATGATTTAAACGGATGTACTTTTCTGAGTTAAAAATTAAGGTGGAAACGTGCGTAAGCACCCTTAGATATGAGCATATTATATCTAAAGGTGCTTTTTTGTTTCCAAAAAACATTAAAAAAGGAGATAAAACCAATGGTAAACTTTAAAGAAAACGAACAGTTAAACACATTAAACCATTCATGTGCTCACCTTATGGCACAGGCTATCAAACATCTTTACCCACAGGCAAAATTCTGGGTTGGACCCGTAGTAGCCGAGGGATTTTACTATGATATAGATCTCGGCGAAGATGTTATCCGTGATGAGGACATCGCTAAGATTGAAAAAGAAATGAAAAAAATCGCAAAATCAGGAAAGAAGATTTTCCGCAGAGAGGTTTCTAAAGCTGAAGCCTTAGAGATGTTCAAGGATGATGAATACAAACTCGACCTTATCTCTGATCTTGAGGACGGAAACATCACAGTTTACGACCAGGGCGATTTCACTGACCTCTGCCGCGGACCACATGTAGACAATGTAAAACTCTGCCGCAACTTCAAACTTATCCGCCATTCAGGTGCTTACTGGAAAGGTGACAGCAACAATAAAGTTCTCCAGAGAATTTACGGTGTATGCTTCCCAACTCCTGAGGAACTTGAAAATCACCTCACACTTCTCGAAGAAGCAAAAGAGAGAGACCACAGAAAAATCGGTAAGGATATGAACCTTTTTATGGTCGATGACCTTGTAGGACGCGGACTTCCAATGTTCTTACCAAAGGGCTATACAATCTGGCAGGAACTTGAAAACTACATTAAAGATAAGGAAAGAGACCTCGGTTATCTCCATGTTATGACTCCATGCGTAGGAACAGTAAACCTCTACAAAACATCAGGCCACTGGGATCACTACAAAGAGAATATGTTCCCACCTATGGAAATGGAAGGTGAATCATTTGTACTTCGTCCTATGAACTGTCCTCACCACATGATGATATATGCAAACAGAAGACATTCATATAAAGACCTCCCTATCCGCATTGGTGAAATCGCACATGACTTCCGTTATGAGTCAAGCGGAACATTAAAGGGAATCGAGCGTGGAAGACATTTCTGCCAGAACGATGCGCACCTCTTTGTAACACCTGAACAGATAAAAGATGAGTTTACAAAAGTTGTAGACCTCATTTTCAGCACATACAAAGACTTTGGTATCGAAAATTACCGCTGTGTACTCTCTCTTCGTGACCCTGAGAACAAAGAAAAATACCACGATGATGACGAGATGTGGGACAAGGCAGAAGCTGCACTCCGTGATGTTATGAACGGACTCGGTATTGAATATACTGAGGAAATCGGAGAAGCTGCTTTCTACGGACCTAAACTTGATGTAAATGTTCAGCCTGCTGTCGGAAATGAGATTACTCTTTCTACCTGCCAGCTTGACTTCTGTCTCCCTGCAAAATTCAACCTCTCATACATTGACAGAGACGGCGAAAAGAAAACACCTGTTGTACTTCACCGTGCGATACTTGGTTCACTCGACCGCTTTATGGCATACATCCTCGAGGAGACAAAAGGAAATCTTCCTACATGGCTTGCTCCTGTACAGGTTCGTGTAATGCCTGTTAAGACAGATGACGACTCACTTAACGCTTACGCAAAAGAAATCTGTGACGCACTCAAAGCAAACAAAGTCCGTGTAGACCTCGATGACCGTTCAGAAAAACTCGGCTACCGTATGCGTGAGGGACAGATTCAGAAAGTACCTTATCTTCTCGTTGTCGGATTTAATGAGAAAGACGAGAGAACAGTTTCATTCCGTCTGCATGGAGAGAAAAAGACTACTGTACTTCCACTCGATGAGTTTGTTGAGAAACTTGACGCTGAGATTAAAGGAAAACTTAGAACACATATCGGTATGTAAATTTGTTTTACTTTTAAACCACCAAAGTTTATGATATTTTGGAATGGAAATGTATGGAGAATAGGCAGTGGAGTAATAGGAGCATTTTTTCTCTTAGCTGGTGTTATGAATATATTCCATAGAGAAAAAAATAAGACAATAACTTTTAAAAAAACAGCGGCGTGAGTATTTTATTACTCCTGCCGCTGTTTCTTATATAGATAATTGCAAAACTACGATATTATTTGTTATTTCTGCACAATTACCACAACATAAAAGTAGTTTCGCAATTACCTATTTGACTTTATACAAAGCAATCTTATCACACAATCATGCTTTTTGCTCTTTTTATCATAATTTATCCCGACCAGCAATATATCCCCTGTATATTTCATTACTGACTCAGGATATTTTCTCTCCTCTATCTGAGCAATCGCCGTCCTTGCTGTTTTGTTCCATTTAAGTTCAGCTACAAGTGCCGGATAATCATGCCTGTATTCCGGCTTTGGAATAAATACAAAATCTGCAAATCCTCTCCCTGTCGGAAATTCCCTTACAGGCTTAAAATAATATTTCATTGCACTCAGATAACCTATCGTCAGAACACTGCTCAAAGAATTTTCGTCATTATACTGTATAGACGAAGCATACTCCATGTGAACCTGTTCAATCAGTTCAGCCACGGCACCTTCATCCAAATCAAGCGTTGCATTTAATAATTCATCCGATTTTTTCTGAAATCCAATCAGTTCATTCCACTTTTTTCTTTTGACCGCATTTGTAAATTCCTGTCTTATCTCCTCATTTGGAATAAATGCTGTCCTTTTATCCTCGTCATACCCAAGATAACCAAGATGAATAAGATATGTCAGTATGTCATCCTTATTTGTAAAATTTACCGCATCATTCTGAAAAGATGATATATCAACCTCGACTGCATTTCCCGAAAGCATCTCAATAACTGCTGCCCTCAATCCGTCAAAATCCATATTTATCAATGGAACTACTGCTTCATAAGTTCCGGTCTGTGACCAGTAGCTTTTAAACTTTTCTTTCATCATGCAGCTCACTACTGCCTTTGGATTATAAACATCATAGCCATCTATATTATAGCCATCGTACCAGAGTTTAACTTTTTCAAAGTCCATGCTATAATCCTTACACAATTTCTTTACTTCATCTTCCGTAAAACCTATATATTTTGCAAATACTCCTGCGTCGAGCATCGTAAACTCGTCAAAATTATTAAGAGCTGACTGTGTCTGTATCTTTTTTATAGGAAGTATTCCTGTCAGATACGCAAGATGTATATATTTTGTCGGCTCACTTCCCTTAAACATTGCCCTTAAAAAATTTATATATTCTTCCTGAATTTTATCATCCGCTGAATTGTCCCTTATCAAAACATCCCACTCATCAATAATCACAATAAACTTTTTGCCTGCTGACATATTTATACATGACAATGCCTCAGGCAGTGAAACTATTTGCTCATTTATCTCATTGGGATAATACTGCTTTAATTCTTCAATTATATTCTGCGTAATATACAATATAACATTTTTGACACCACCAGCCGGTTCAATACACCATTGCATATCTATCTGAATAACATCATATTTATTAAGATGCTTCTTATAACTGTCACTTTTTCCAATCTCAAGTGATGCAAACATTTTCTCAGAGTCACATGACCTGCTGTAATATGCCGTAAGCATATCAGCGGTAATCGACTTTCCAAACCGTCTAGGTCTGCTGTTGCATATAAATTTGTCTACCGTATCTATAACACTATTCATATACTCAAGTAGTCCTGATTTATCAACATATATTTTTGAATTTAGAGCATCCTGAAATGCATCATTGCCCGGATTTACAAATCTCCCCATATTGCCACCTCCAAACAGTTTGGGTTATCTGACTTTCTAACTATAACAATGTTAAGTATAACATAACAAAATATAATAATGTTATATTTTATTTTGATAGTTGTAGTTGTAAAATCTACAAATCAAGCGGGTATTTGCAATCTGCTCTGCTGCTTGATAGTGTTAAATTGTACAGATATAACAAATAGTATTAGCAGCGCACTCTGTCACCGTCAGCACTTAGGCAGCGTATTTTGCTGACTTAGTACTGTTACGAGTGACAGGTAGCGAGAGCGTGCCTGCGTTAGTATTTGTTATATCTGCACAATTAACACAGCATAGAAGTAGTTTCGCAATTACATATTAAAAAGTTTTTATTAACAAATCTTCCCAATCCACTTTTCAATATCTTTCATGGATGTACGCAATGTTGCCTCATCAAATTTTATATTCATATCCTCTTTAACCTCTGCACCCTTGCAGGCTTCTGAAAAATCTTTAAAGGTATGACCTATCCATCCGCCGTTTGTCGCAAACGGATAAACAGTCTTTCCACTCCAATCCTGACTCTTAAGGAATGTATGCATAGCTGGTGCAAATGTGTACCACCACACCGGAGTTCCGAGAATAACCGTATCATAATCGGCAAGATTTACATCTAAAGGCTTAATCTCAGGACAATAACCTCTGTTTACCTCATCCTGCCCCTGATCGACAACCCTGTTGTAATCTCCCTCATATGGCACAACAGTCTCAATCCTTGCAATATCTGCACCTATTTCTTTCTGAATTTTCTCAGCAATCCCTTTTGTATTTCCGAGATACGAATAATATATAATTACTGCTTTCATAGTATCCACTTCTTTCTTATCAAATTATATTAACACTTATAACGAACCCAGACGGCATTGCTTTCATATTTCTTTACATCAATAAGTTCAAGCCTTACAACATCTTCACTCATTTCAAGTCCATCAAATACAGCCGGCATACCGCCCCTGCCGTCAATTCCAGCACCGATAAGAATACTGATTTCGTCGAGCAATCCTGCCTTTAAAAATGCGGTATTTATCTTTGAACCGCCAACGATGCCCATCCTCTTAACATTAAACTGTTCAGACAATATCTCTGCCGCCCTTGCAAGGTCAATCTCATCTTTTCCGCATACAATCCATGAAATATTTCTGCTATCAAGATATTCAAGATATTCCTTTGTGACATTAGTACCTGTTATGATAAGATAAGGCTTTTCCATGCCTGAAGCATCCGGCCAGAGAAGTTTTCCCTTAGTGTCAACAACAACCTCATATCCGTTGGCATCCGCTTTTTTAGAAAATCCCTCTTTTCCATATACTTCTTTATTTTTAGGTATAAATTCACCTTTTTCAGACATTTCTAACTCGGCAGTAACTCTGCCGCTGACAGTAGTCGGCACGTCAATATCATTCAGTGTTGTATAATAATCATTGACTCCCGGCAATTTTGAAGTCATATCACAATCTATTCTCCCGTCTACGGAAATCATCATATGACATATAATATAAGGTCTATTCATCTTAATCCTCACTTCTGCACACGTTTTTTTT
>NZ_JAHLQE010000134.1 GCF_018918235.1 Eubacterium sp. MSJ-13 | reverse complement strand
CGTCGGTACTTAGCGGGCGTATTGTGCCCGCTTATGTACCGCTACGCAGTTCTCCGAGCGCGAGCCGTTCCTGAGCACAGAATAATCCCCCGCTTTAACGGCGTCCCCCACCCCCATAAAAATCCCCCAAAAAACCTTATATCAGCCTTTAGCGAAGTAAAATCGGCTTTTTTCTTGCAAGCACATTTATAATGAGATATACTTTAAAGTATATGAGCAATAATGGAAAATACAGAATTACTGTCGAAAGCTGTATACTTTTGGCAGCATTGATAATAATAAGCTGTCTTTATACTGCAGTGATTTCAAAAAGCAGCAATGATGTCGATGACAGTAACAAAGATAATGTCGTGCAGGAAGAACATAAGAAACAATCCAATAACAATAAAGGAAAAAAGACATTATTTAACAAAGCTGATTATAAGGCAAAGGGTTTTAAAACATATACGATAGTTATAGATGCAGGTCATGGCGGAAGAGATGAGGGGGCGAGATCAAAAAATGGAAGGTACAAAGAAAAAGTTTGTAATCTTGCCATCGTTAAAAAATTAAAGCTGATGCTTGACCAGACAGACATAAATGTTAAATATACAAGGCTTGATGACAGGTATGTAACAAAAAGGAAAAGAGTGGCTGCGGCAAATGGCAGAAAAGCGGATTTATTTATAAGTGTTCACTGTAATGCCACGGACAATGTCCACTCAAAGGCTTTTGGGGTTGAAACTCTTTTTGCAAGGCGAAAAGGTGACAACAGATATATGACAAATCACAGGCTTTCCAATATTATGTTAGAAAGCGTATCGAAATCTTCTTCAAATAAGGCAAGAAAGATAATAAGAAGAGAGGATCTGTTTGTACTGCGCCATACATCAATGCCGGCAGTTATCGTTGAGACAGGTTATATGTCGAGCAAAAAAGATATGAAATATTTACATTCTGAGAGGGGACAGTATGAGATAGCAGATGGTATCTATAAAGGAATAGTAAGATCACTTAAAGAGATGAGCAGGAGGAAAGGTAAAAGATGACAAAAATTATAGTTGCTACAGGCAATGAAAATAAAATGAAAGAAATAAGGCAGATAATAAAGCGTGATGACATACAGTTTGTATCACTTAAAGATGAAGGACTTCAGGATATAGAGATTGTTGAAGACGGGGAAACATTTGAGGAAAATGCCATTATAAAAGCAAAGACGATAGCAGACATTACCGGAACTATGGTTATTGCAGATGATTCAGGTCTTGAGGTTGATTATCTTGACAAGGCACCGGGAGTTCACTCTGCAAGATATATGGGTGAGGATACACCATATACGATTAAAAATAATCATATCATAGAACTGCTTAAAGATGCCAAAGGTGATGAGAGAAGTGCAAGATTTGTCTGTGTGATAGCGTGTGTCATGCCTGACGGCAAGACAATCACGACAAGGGGGACTATCGAGGGACAGATCGGTTATGAGGAAAAAGGAGAAAACGGTTTCGGATACGATCCTATATTTTATCTCCCTGAGAAAGGATGCACGACAGCAGAACTTCCACCGGATGAAAAAAATAAGATAAGCCACAGAGGTCTGGCACTCAAAGCAATGTATGAGAAATTGGAGGGCGTGTTATAGATGGCTATGAAAATACTTATTGTCAGTGATTCACATGGAAATAACAGAAATCTCATACAGGCAATAAAAAACATGAGAGGAACCATGGATATGATGATACATCTCGGCGATATGGAATGTAGTCCCGATTCGATAAGAAAACTTGTTGAGTGTCCTGTTGAGATGGTAAAAGGCAATTGCGATTACGGCAATGAACTTCAAGGTGCAAAACTTATCCAGATAGGTGAGCATAAGGCTTTCATAACCCACGGAAACAGGTACGGCGGCGAATTTGGTATACCGGAGATGAAAGATATTGCAAGAGAGAATGGGGCTGATATCGTGATGTTCGGTCATTCGCATAAACCTGTTATCGACACTAAGTCAGACATAACAGTGTTAAATCCCGGAAGCATTTCAAAACCGAGACAGGATGGGTTCAGACCTACTTATCTGGTTATGAATATAGAAGATGATGGAAGAACAGATTATGTGCTTGTGACTATGTAAAAGCCACAGCATTTTTTGGAAAGAAAAATGAAACTTACGGAAAGAGAATTTAACTGGATAGTGTCATATATGCATAACCGTTATGGCATTGAACTCGGGCACAAACGTGTGCTGATAGAAGGAAGACTTGAAAACTATCTCTTAAAAAACGGGTATTCAAGTTATAGTGAGTTTATAAGAAAGATTGCTGATTCACCAAACGGTGCTGAGGCCATGGATATGATAAATATACTTACGACGAACCATACATTTTTTATGCGTGAGTTTATGCATTTTGAATATCTGAACGATTATGTGCTGCCGTGGATACGACAGTCAAAGGCGGGGACAAAAGATGTAAGAGTATGGTCTGCGGCGGCTTCTACTGGTGAGGAGCCGTATACCATTGCTATGGTTTTGCGTGATTATTTTGGTATGGAGCCGGGGTGGGACACACAACTTCTGGCGACCGATATTTCAATGGAAGTATTAAAAAAAGCTAGTGATGGTATTTATCTTCAAGAGCAGATACAAAATTTGCCTGAAAGATGGAAAAGGCAGTATTTTAAGAGAATAGACGCAGAACACTTTCAGGTGAGCAGTGAGCTTAGAAAGCAGATAGTTTTCAGAAAGTTCAATCTTATGGATGATATTACTTTTAAAGGAAGATTTCAGGTAGTATTTCTGAGAAATGTCATGATATATTTTGAGGATGAGACAAAGAGCTTTCTTTTAAATAATATATATGATCATATGGAAACCGGCGGTTATCTTTTTATTGGAACTACTGAGAGCATTGATAAAGTAAAATCAGGATTTCAGTATGTACGACCATCAATATACAGAAAAGTTTAGAGACATGTTCAGGTTACAGATATGAAATAGTAATAGTTGAGAAATGGGGGATTAGAATATGGCGATAAAGGTTCTGGTAGTTGATGATTCGCTGGTATTTAGAAGAATGCTGTCGGAATTTCTTGACGAAGATCCGGATATAGATGTTGTCGCCATGGCAGCAGATCCGTATCAGGCTAGGGATATGATAATAAGATTCAATCCGGATGTGATGACGCTCGACATTGAGATGCCAAAGATGAATGGCATAGATTTTATGAAAAAGCTCATGCCCCAGCATCCAATGAAAGTCATAATGATAAGTTCTATGGAACATCAGATGCTTGACTATATAGAGTATGGTGCTGTCGATTATGTTCAGAAACCACATGACATGGATAGCGATGAAATGAAAAAGTGGGTTGATGATGAACTGATAATAAAAGTAAAGAAAGCATATGATAAAAAATACTCAGAGGAAAAGAAAAAGCATGTTGCCATAACACCAAATAACATTAAAAGGCAGTATCATAACAAGATAGTTGCGATAGGCGCATCGACAGGTGGGACAGAAGCGATACTTGATGTTGTAAGGAATTTTTATCCTAATATACCGGGGACTGTAATAGTACAGCATATGCCGCCGGGATTTACTAATATGTATGCAAAACGCCTTGACAAAGAGTGCAGGGTGCATGTAAAAGAGGCGGAGGATGGAGATATCGTAGAGACAGGCAAGATACTTATTGCGCCGGGTGATAAACATATGACACTTGAGCGCAGAAATGGCAGATATTTTGTAAAATGCTTTGAGGGTGAAAATGTAAGCGGACACTGTCCGTCAGTTGATGTTTTGTTTAAATCGGTTGCACAGGCTGCAGCGAGTGATGCTGTCGGAGTGATTCTTACCGGAATGGGTTCAGACGGTGCCAGAGGACTTCTCGCAATGAGAAAAAGAGGAGCTCATACGATAGGTGAGGATGAAAAAAGCTGTGTTGTTTACGGTATGCCGAAAGTTGCCTATGAAATAGGAGCAGTTGAGTATCAGGAGCCGTTGGAAAATATAGCTTCAAAGATATATAATATTTTAAGTACGATACCATAGTGTTATGAGCAAGCAGCAGAGCGGATTGTGAATATCCATCCGCTTGACAATGTCAATTATAAATTATATAAATGATAAAAAATGAAATAATTAGATTTCAGATAACAGGAGGAAAAAAATATGAGAATATTAATAGCAGAAGATGATTTTGCCAGCAGAAAGTTTATGCTTAAATTTTTATCAAAATTTGGAGAATGTGACATTACAGTAGACGGCATGGAGGCAGTTGATGCATATCTTATGGCACTTGATGCGGGAACACCTTATGACCTTGTTTGTCTTGATATCATGATGCCTGCACTTGATGGATATCAGGCACTTAAGGCAATAAGAGATATTGAGCAGGAGAGAAAGATTCCAGAGGATGAAAGAGCAAAGATAATTATGACAACAGCCTTAAACGAGGGGGCAAATGTAAATAAGGCATTTGATCTTGGTTGTGTGGCATATGCCGGAAAGCCTATTGACCAGGTGAAATTTGAGAGTGTACTCCGCAAACTTGAACTTATACCGTAAGCTGTAATCAATGATTTTTCTGCTTGTCTTTAAGCAGAATGCATATAAGAATTAACACCGGAGCGTTTTAAACCGGAAGATGACAAAAATATAAAAAGACAGAACAGGAGGGTGTTATGGGAGATGATATGATTACCGAAGGTATGCTTGACATGTTCATCTTTGAAACAGAGCAGGGGCTTGAAAATCTTGAAAATATATGTCTTGAAAGTAAAGATGTCGGAGAGTTTGATGAGGATAATGTAAATGAGATATTTCGTATAATGCATACGATAAAGGGCTCATCAGCAGTTATGATGTTTCAGAACATAGCGACACTTGCACATAAGCTTGAAGATGTATTTTATTTTATAAGAGAGAGTCACCCTGATGATGTGCCACATGATGAACTTGTCGATGATGTACTTGAAGTATCTGATTTTATAACAGCAGAGATGGAAAAGATAAAGGATGGCGAAGATCCTGATGAAGATCCGGCAGGACTTATTGACACTCTTGATAAATTTTTGAATAAAATTCAGAAAAAAACTGATGTTGATGCAGGACAGGTGATTGCCGAGAAACAGGAAAAAGCAAAAGAAAGTGAGAAACCTCATTTTTACATTGCACCTGTTGCTTCGGAAAACAGTAAATTTTATAGTATATATATTACATATTATAAAGAAACAGAGATGGCGAACATAAGAGCATATATGGCTGTAAATTCTCTTAAGGGAATTGCTGAGGATATACTTTATACGCCGTCAGATATTATATCAAATCCGGACAGTGCTGATGTTGTGCTTGAATTTGGTTTCAGGATAGCACTTCAGACAACAGAAGAACCGCAGGCTATCACGGAACTTATTGATTCGAGTGCAGGTATCGAAAATATAGAGATAAAAGAGTGCACAAGTGATGAATTTCTTGATTTTTGTGTCGAGGCAGAGAGTAAGCCTGCTTCAAGTGCGGGTGATGTTCTTACTGCACCGGTTGAAAAACCTACGATACTTGTAGAAAGCCAGAAACCGGGAAGTCAGAAACCAGAAGATGAATCAGAAGTTAAGACATCAGAAGATAAAAAAGAGGAGCCAGAGAAGAAGGCACCTGCAAAGAAGAAAGCTGCGAAAAAGCCACCTATAAAGAAAGGTGAAGCCCAGAGTTTTATCAGTGTAAATATAAAGAAGATGGATCTTCTTATGGATCTGATAGGGGAACTTGTTATTGCAGAAGCTGTTGTGCTTCAGAATCCAGACTTGAAAGTACCTGGGCTTGATCTTTCAAATTTCCAGAAATCAGCGGCCCAGCTTTCAAAGATAACCTCAGAACTTCAGGATGCGATCATGGCTATGCGTATGATGCCGCTTAAAAACACATTCCAGAAGATGAACAGAATAGTTTATGATACATCAAAAAAATTAGGAAAGGATATCGAGCTTGAAGTTATCGGTGAAGATACAGAGGTAGATAAAAATATTATAGAGCATATTTCTGATCCACTCATGCATCTTATAAGAAATTCTGTAGACCATGGTATAGAGAGTAATGAGGAGAGAAAGGCCATCGGCAAAAAAGAAAAAGGAAAAGTTGTCCTTGAAGCTAAAAATGAGGGTGGTCAGGTATGGATATCGGTTTCAGATAATGGTAAAGGTCTTAAAAAAGATGAAATTCTTGAAAAGGCTAAGGCAAATGGTCTTCTGGGAAATAAGTCAGAAAAGGATTTAACAGAAAAGGAGATATTTAATTTTATAACGGCACCGGGATTTTCAACAAAGAAAAAAGTTACTGAGTATTCAGGTCGAGGAGTCGGTATGGATGTTGTTGTCAAGAATATCCAACAGGTTGGAGGCGTACTTGATATCGAAAGTGTAGAAGGACAGGGGTCTACGATGACAATGAAGATTCCGCTTACTCTTGCGATAATAGATGGAATCATATTCTCAGTCGGAGAAACGAATTTTGTTACACCGACAAATTCAGTTACCGAATTTATACGTGTTGAAAAAGACAAGCTTATAGTTGAGCCTGACGGGGAAGAATATGTCATGATAAGACAGGAGTGTTATCCACTTATAAGGCTAAACAGGTTTTATCATCTTGACAGTGCAGTTGAGGAGATAGAGGATGGAATAGTTATAATCTTAAACCATGAGGACAGGAAGCTGGCGGTATTTGCAGATAGTCTTGTCGGTGAACAGGAGATAGTTGTTAAACCTATACCATCCTATGTAAAAGCCGTAAAGGGAATATCAGGATGTACGCAGCTTGGTGATGGAAGTATCAGTCTTATACTTGACACAGGCGGACTTGTAATGAATTGATGGAGGTGCAAAATGGATTTGGCTGATGTAAAAAAAGATATACCTGTTGAAAGGCTCAGAAAAGATGAGATTGAAAAAGAGCAGTATATGACATTCAAATGTGCAGATGAGATATATGGCATTTCCATAAAATATGTAAATGAGATAATCGGTCTGTCACAGATTACGAAAATACCTGAAACACAGGATTATCTTATCGGACTTATAAATCTTAGAGGAAAGATCATTCCGGTCATAGATGTGAGGATAAGATTTGGAAAAGAACCTCTGGAATATAATGACAGAACATGTGTTATTGTCATAGATGTGAAATCAACGGTTATCGGTCTTATCGTGGATGAGATTGATGAAGTTGCAGCATTTGCAGAAAATGAGATAACTCCTCCTCCAAGTGTCAGTGACCTTGAAAAACAGGCTAAGAAATATGTGTTTGGAATAGGCAGGGTAAATGGAGAAGTTAAACTTTTACTTGATCCTGACAAGCTGATAAATGATGTGGAACCTGAAGAAAATTCAGGTGAAGAATCAGAGGAAGATGAATAATTACTGTTTAAGAGTATGACAAAATAATACAATGGAGGAAAAAATATATGAAGAACTTGAGTTTAGCTAAAAAAACTTTTATAGGCTATGGAGTTGCCATGATAATACTGATAGTATTCAGCATTATGGCTATAAATGCACAGAGAACCATAGCAGACAAGTATGATAGTGTTTATGATACATACACACAGAAATGTATTGATGTTGGAACTTTTACAAAAGATTACAAGGAACTTGAGAGTTTATTGTCAAGTTATGCATATGCTGCTGATGACGGTGTGGATTTAAGTGCACTTACAACAGATATAACAGATTTATCAGAGACATGTTCAAAAGAACTTGATGATCTTATCGAATCTATTCCTAAGGCAGATGAAAACGGACAGGCAAAGAAATCTCTTGAGAATGTACAGCAGTATTTAAATGATGGAACTGATGCATTTAAACAGATAATGACTCTTGTTTCACAGAAAAAATACACTCAGGCAATGAGTATATATGACAAGTCTATCAAATCAGTATCAAGTGATGTTGACGAGGAAGTTTCAAATGTATCAAAGTATTTTAATGACAAGAGTGATTCTGGAAGAAAAAGTGTTGATACACGCAATGAACGCTCAACAGTTATACTTGTGATTATAGCAGTAGTTTGTATAATAGCGCTTATCTGTATTGCCGCTACATTTACAAGATTTATCACAAAACCTATAAAGGCTCTTACGGAAAGGGCAGAAAGTATTTCAAAGGGTGACATTTCCGGTGAAAAGATAGTTGCAACGACAAACGATGAACTTGGGCAGATGATAAACAGCTTTAATGAGGTTGTTGACAGAATGAAACGCGAGGTTAATGTTGCAAATGAGGTCGCAAACGGAAATCTTTCAATGCAGATAAATCCAAAATCACCAGCAGATGAACTCGGACAGGCATTCAAACTTATGGTTGACTCAAATAATAAAACTCTTGGAAATATTAAAGAGTCAGCATATCAGGTAGGTGCAGGGGCACAGCAGGTAGCGATAGCAAGCCAGTCACTTGCCCAGGGTTCTACAGAGCAGGCAAGTGCTATTCAGCAGGTGACATCATCTATTACTGAAGTTACATCGAGAACAAAACAGAATGCCGAGGAAGCAAGAGAGGCAGAGAGTCTTGTAAATCAGGCTAAAGAAGAAGCAGTAGCAGGAACTGATGAGATGAACAGAATGATGTCAGCTATGCAGGATATCACAGAATCATCAGAAAATATTTCAAAGATTATCAAGACAATTGATGACATAGCATTCCAGACAAATATCCTTGCACTTAATGCGGCAGTTGAAGCTGCAAGGGCAGGTGAGCATGGAAAGGGATTTGCAGTAGTTGCTGAGGAAGTAAGAAACCTTGCAGCAAAGAGTGCAGCCGCAGCAAGCGAGACGGCAGAAATGATAGAGGACTCTATTGAGAAGACACAGAATGGCTCTGTTATCGCAAGTGAGACATCTGCAAAACTTGAAGCAATAGCATCAAATGTAGAGGAGATTGTTAAGATAGTGGCAAATATAGCAGAATCATCAAACGAACAGGCCATAGCACTTGGTCAGATAGATGAAGCTGTCGGACAGGTTTCCTCAGTAGTACAGAACAATTCAGCTACAAGTGAACAGTGTGCAGCCGCAAGCGAGGAGCTTTCAAATCAGGCTCAGAACCTCAAGGTACTTCTTGGAAATTATAACCTTAAGAACAATGCCGGTATGATAGGCTCAGATTTTAATAATGCAGCAGGTAAAATAGGAGCGGCAGCTAGCACAGCTCAGAGAAGTGATTCATTTGGAACAGCAGGAAATATAGGAGTTTCAAATACAGTAAGCTCTGTGCACAGAATACCCGATGCATCAGAATTTGCCGGAAAGAGCAATTTCAATGAAAACGAAAGCATCATATCATTAGAAGATAACGGTTACAGTAAATATTGATATTTTATGATGCAGGGTCAAAACACTTTCTGGTATAAAAATCATAATATAGGAAAATTTTGCTGAATATCTTGTGGATATATGGCTCATACAGGCTAAAGATAATTGAGATAATATATTCATTAACATAATAAATAAAATTTATCAAAACGCCCTGAACGCTTAGTTTATGGGTGTTTTGATGTTTTTAATGATGATTTGTGAAGAATAAAATAAAAATATGAGAAAAATTGTTAATTAGAAACACTTGACTAAGCTTTGATTACATGTTAAAAAATAGTTGTCGCAGGTATAAAACTGTTTTTTATACTATAACAAATATAATTTATACATTTTATCAATATACAGGAGGAGAATTATCGTGGTAGAGATGAAAGAATGGGATGGCTTTGAGGGAAGACTCTGGAAAGAAGAAATCAATGTCAGACAGTTTATTCAGGACAACTATACACCGTATGAAGGTGATGAATCATTCCTTGAAGGACCTACGGAAGCTACAGATAAGCTTTGGGGTGCACTTCAGAAGCTTCAGAAAGAAGAGAGAGCAAAAGGCGGAGTGCTTGATATGGACACGAAGATCGTATCTTCAATCACTTCACATGATGCAGGTTATATAGATGAGTCCTTAAAAGATTTGGAAAAAGTAGTAGGTCTTCAGACAGATAAGCCTCTCAAGCGTGCGTTTATGCCTTATGGTGGAATCAAGATGGCAGTTCAGGCTTGTGAGACATATGGATATGAAGTAGACCCTGAGATTAAAAAGATTTTCACAGTATATCACAAAACTCATAATACTGCTGTATTTGATGCATATACACCTGAGATGATAAAGGCACGTCACAACAAGATAATGACAGGACTTCCTGATACATACGGCCGTGGTCGTATCGTAGGTGACTACAGACGAGTTGCTCTTTATGGTATCGACTTCCTTATCGAGGAGAAGAAGAAAGACAAACTCAAATGTGGCAGTGGAAGCATGAAGGGTGAGGTTATCCGTCTCAGAGAAGAAATCGCAGAACAGATTCGTGCCCTTGAGAACATGAAGAAGATGGCTGAGATTTACGGATTTGATATTTCTGAGCCTGCCAAGAACGCAAAAGAAGCAATCCAGTGGATTTACTTCGGATATCTTGCAGCTATCAAGACACAGAACGGTGCTGCAATGTCAGTAGGTCGTGTATCAACATTTATTGATATCTATATCGAGAGAGATATGAAGAAAGGTATCCTTACAGAGAAAGAGGCACAGGAACTTATCGATCATATGACAATGAAGTTCAGAATGGTTAAATTCGCAAGAATTCCATCATACAATGAACTTTTCTCAGGCGATCCTGTATGGGCTACACTCGATGTTGCAGGAACAGGTGTTGATGGACGTTCAATGGTAACAAAGACTGATTACCGTTTCCTTCACACACTTGAGAACATGGGACCAGCACCTGAGCCAAACCTTACAGTATTTTATTCATCAAAACTTCCTGACAACTTTAAGAGATATGCAGCTAAGATTTCTATCACAACAAGCTCTATCCAATATGAGAACGATGATGCGATGAAACCTGTATGGGGTGATGATTATGCTATCTGCTGCTGTGTATCGGCAACACAGACAGGTAAGGAAATGCAGTTCTTCGGAGCAAGAGCAAACCTTGCTAAGTGTCTTCTTTACGCTATCAATGGTGGTGTTGATGAAAAGACAGGCGATCAGGTAGGACCTAAGTACAGACCTATCACATCTGAGTATCTTGACTATGATGAGGTAATGGAAAGATATGATGACATGATGGATTGGCTCGCAGACCTTTATGTAAATACACTTAACCTTATCCAGTATATGCATGACAAATATTACTATGAGGCAGCAGAGCTTGCACTTATGGATACAGACTTAAAGAGAACATTTGCAACAGGTATCGCAGGATTCTCACATGTAATCGATTCTCTTTCAGCTATCAAGTATGCAAAAGTTAAGGTTATCCGTGATGAGAACGGACTTGCAAAAGATTATGAGGTAGAGGGAGACTTCCCTAGATACGGAAATGATGATGACAGAGCAGACGAGATCGGTGTATGGCTTCTTGGAACATTCATGGATAAGATTAAGAAACATCACACATACAGACGCTCAGAGCCTACAACATCAATTCTTACTATCACATCAAATGTAGTTTACGGAAAAGCAACAGGTTCAATGCCTGACGGAAGAAAAGCAGGAGAGCCATTATCACCAGGAGCAAACCCAAGCTACGGTGCAGAGAAGAGCGGACTTTTAGCTTCACTCAACTCACTCACAAAACTTCCATATGAGTGGGCACTTGATGGAATTTCAAATACACAGACGATCAATCCGGGAGCACTCGGAAACGAGGATGGCGAGCGTATAACAAATCTTGTTCAGGTAATGGACGGTTACTTTGATCAGGGAGCACATCACCTCAATGTCAATGTATTCGGTAAAGAAAAACTTATCGATGCTATGGAACATCCTGAGAAAGAGGAGTACGCAAACTTCACAATCCGTGTATCAGGATATGCAGTTAAGTTCATCGACCTTACAAGAGAGCAGCAGCTCGATGTAATCGCAAGAACATGCCATGACCATATGTAAGAAGCAGCGAAATTAATATCAGATAATAGATAACAACTCCCCGTTGTCGCCGGGAAAGGCGGTGGTGGGGAGTTTGTGTTTGGAAATTTTAATATAAAAGATCAATAGTCGATGTATAATTTCATGGGCAAATCTGATATACTAAGATTTAAGGTTATTTAACACTATCAAGGAAGTAGCAGAGCGGACTGTGGATATCCGCTTGACAGTCAAGAAAATAGAAATGGAGATTATTATGTCAGAAAATAAACAGATATATGCAAGGGTTCATTCAATAGAAAGTTTTGGCTCGGCAGACGGACCGGGAGTAAGATTTCTTGTATTTTTGCAGGGATGCAATATGCGTTGTAAATATTGCCATAACCCTGATACATGGAAACTTCCGGGGGATGACTATGATAATTTAAAGACACCGGAGGAACTTTTAAAGCAGGCCAAAAGATACAAAAGTTACTGGGGAAAGACCGGGGGCATTACTGTAAGTGGCGGCGAAGCGCTATTGCAGATAGATTTTCTGATTGAATTTTTTAAACTTGCAAAGCAGGATGGGATTCATACAACGCTTGATACCGCTGGAAATCCGTTTACAAGAGAGCCGGAATTTTTTGACAAGTTCAATGAGCTCTTAAAGTATACGGATTTGTTTATGCTCGATATAAAACATATAGATGATGAGGAGCATAAAAAACTTACAGGCTTTACAAATAAAAATATACTTGATATGGCTGAGTATCTTTCAGAGCGGGGAAAAGATATGTGGATAAGACATGTTCTTGTTCCGGGGATAAATGACGATGAAAAATATCTAAAAAGGCTTTATGAATTTATATCAAAATTAAAGACTGTCAAAAAAGTTGAGATACTTCCTTATCATACGCTTGGTGTATTTAAATGGAAGGAACTTGGTTACAAATACAGCCTTGAAGATGTTGAGCCGCCTACAAAAGAGCAGGTGGAGAGGGCGAAGGAGATACTTCATATCAAATAGCCCATATAGCAATAATTCATCAAAACAGAGTTATGCGATTGAACGCAGATACAGATAAGTCAGGAAAAAAGGGAACAGAACTAGTGTACTGTATCAATGATTTTCAGCTAAATAACGCAGGGTAAATTTTCAATCT
>NZ_JAHLQE010000037.1 GCF_018918235.1 Eubacterium sp. MSJ-13 | reverse complement strand
CGTCGTCGCCAACACTAGATCCTTAGTCTAGCCTGTCTGCCAATTCCAGCACTTCCGCTTTTCTCTGTCCACAACAACTTTTGTTTGTCACGAACAATATGTATACTATCAGATTCTTTTGTGCTTGTCAACAATTTTTTTAAATTTTTTTATTTATTTTTTTCATACTATTACCATTCACCGACAAATCACATCTTTGGCTGCATATATACCTTTACTAGTACAACATACCTTTACTGGTACAAAGAAAATTAAATCTTATTATGATTACCCGTTTTATTATCAATTACTCGTTGTACGAATCGGCATGACAGTATACCACATAACAATCCGACTACAACTCCTCCGATAACATCACTCGGATAATGTACGCATACATAAATCCTTGATAACGCCATCAGGACTGCAACTATAAGTGCAAAAACACCTATATGCCTTGTTTTTTTATCTGCAAGTGCTGGCACAACTGCCGCAAATGAGCTTGCAGTATGACCTGACGGAAATGAATAGTCCCTCTGTGGTGGTACTAAACACCTTATATTTTCAAATGCATCGTATGGTCTTGTTCTGGCAAAAATATTTTTCAATATTCCATTACATATTATAAGTTCAAGTATCAGTGCCACTGCACAGGTAATCCCGATTTTTCTGGTTTTAGGATATATAAGCAGTGCAAGTGTAAACAATATCCATATAAGCCCATAATTTCCAAGTGAAGTAAAAATACTTACAATCGTATTTAAAACTTCTCCTCTCAAATTATCCTGCACATAATACAGAATATTCATATCAATGTTTGTAATCCATGAAATCATATTTTTCTTAACAAATCTCCAATCCTTATTTTGGGACTGCTTTATACTCCGTCCGCTTTTCTACATCTGTTTCCTTACCACCCTGTATTCATCACCGTTCCTGTAATAAGGACATGACTCAAATTTGCTTGTCATAAACCTCACAAGGTCATCCTCATCCATATTTACATCACATACATACTCCTCATATTCCTCGTCATATGTATAATTTGCACATGTATCGCACTCTGCCATTGTATACCTCCGTTTTTTCGCTGTTCGCTTCGCTCATATAATTTTTCAAGGAAAAATCATCGCCTGCGAGCAGGCATGCTTTTTCTTTTCCACGTTACAAACGAATGCCAGCTCAAAAACTTCGTTTTTTCGCTGTTCGCTTCGCTCATATAATTTTTCAAAGAAAAATCATTGCCTGCGAGCAGGCATGCTTTTTCTTTGAAAAATTGCATTCGTTTGTATATCATAACATACCTTATATCATTTTTACAATAATGACGCTTGCTATCATTCCTGCTAGTGTGCATAGAAGTGCCCCCGGCAATGTCCAGCCTGTTTTTTCAAATGGCTTACTTTTATCACTTCCTGTGGCAAGAAAGTACACTGATATCGTATAAAATATCGTTTCTGAACAACTCATTAGTATCGAGGCGAGCTGTCCCTCTTCCGAATCCGTTCCGAATTTTTTGAAAATGTCAAGCAGTAAACCTGTTGCTGCCGATGATGAAAACATTTTTACAAGCGACAATGGTACGAGCTGTGACGGAAATCCTATGACTGACAGCGGTTTTGCGAGTGCGTCACCTATTATATCGAGTATCCCTGATGTCCTTAATATCCCGACCGCAAGCAGCAGCCCTATAAGCGTTGGCAGTATCTCATAAACCACCTTAAATCCATCTTTTGCCCCTTTTGTAAATGCGGCAAACATATCAATCTTTGTGCTTAGTCCAAGTATAACTACACCAAATATTACCATTGGTATTATAATGTTAGATAAATAGTTTATCATCGCCTGCTCCTTCTATGGATCTGTTATTATTCCATTGCAAAAATCTAATTTCTTATGTATAATAAATACTTGAGAAATTACACTTTTATGATAAGGAGGTCTCATGAGTACAGTTTTTATCGCAGATGATGAATTGATAATAAGACAGGGTATCAAATGCATCATTGATTGGGAAGAACTTGGTTTTGAGATAATCGGGGAGGCATCAAATGGTGTGGACGCCCTCAACTTTATTTTGAGCAAAAAGCCAGATCTGGTTCTTATGGATATACGGATGCCTAAAATGTTAGGTCTTGAAGTTGTTGAAAACGCAAGAAAAAGAGGTTTTAACGGAAAAGTTATCATTCTTAGCGGATATACTGATTTTAAATATGCTCAAGCTGCAATCAAAAATGGAGTTGACTACTATCTTACAAAACCTATTGATGAAGATGAACTCTATGAAACGGTAAGTGCCATAAGCTCACAGATAAATAAAGAAGCAAAAGAAGAGGAAACTTTAAGCAATTATCGTGACAAAGCCAAAAGTATGATCCTGTTCGACATACTCACTGGTGTCCCAACAATAAACAATATAGCTGATATGAATATCCATTCGGATATATATCAGGTTGTCATATATGAAAAATACAGTCATCATGCGACTGAACTTCCATACAAATTTTCGGATCTGCTGAAAGTTACCAATGAAGCAAACAGTTCTTATGAAAGTGTTGAGATAGAACAAAATGAGGTTATTTTACTAAAGGGTGCTTTTACCCTTCATAAATTTCAGGAATTTCTTGAACATTATAACAGAGAGCAGAAACCTCAGGAAAATTCTCCTCTCGATTCATTATTTATAGCATACGGTAGAGAGGTCACCTCACTTGAAGATGTACATATCTCCTACGAAGAAGCCCACAAACTGTTACAGCGAAGATTTTTCTGTGAGGACAAGCAGCATACTATAGGATATGACGAACTTCCTCTTGAAGAATTAGAAAACACTTATGAGATTTCTGACAGCCACCTGCAGGAATACTGTGAAAAACTTACGGGATATATTCAGGCATCAAAAAGGAATCAGATTGCTGAAACTTTGCATGAACTTGAGCATAATCTTTTTAACTCGACAAGCGATATTTCAAGGATAAAGCTGTTCCTCACTGATCTATACCTGTCGATAAAAGAAAAGATCTCGCACCTGTATCACAATGCAAATATCCCATTTCCGGGAAATGCAGAAATCATTGATTATATAGGAAGCAAATATTATCTTTATGAGATAATGCTCTACTTTACCGAACAGTTTGATATGATAACACGAACTATTGGAAATCCTACGAGCGAGGGCGTTATGGACGATATCATCCACTATATCGAGCACAACTATATGGATAATATCAAACTTGAAAACATTGCACCGCTTTTCGGTTACAATAGCTCATATCTCGGAAAGATATTTAACAAAAAAGTAGGCGAGGGATTCAATATCTTTGTTGATAAGGTAAGGATAAAACATTCAAAAGAACTTCTCCTTACGACTGATCTTAAAGTTTATGAGATAGCTGAAAAAGTCGGCTACAAAAATGTTGACTATTTCCATACAAAATTTAAAAAGTATGTTGAGATGAGTCCCGCTGAATTTAGAAAGAAAAATAAAGATCTATGATCAAATAGCAGAGCGGATTACGAATATCCGCTTGACTATAAATAAAAATAATGCAGATATCTTTAACCTGATATCTGCATTATTTTATACTTATATCTTAAATCCCCCAACACGGTCATTAAGACTGTTAGCCACCTTTTGATTTGCATCCGCTTCCTCGCCTATATGTTTGACATTATCAGAAATATCAACAGCTAATGATGCTACACTTGAAACTGCATTAGCATTTTCCTCTGCTGCTGTATTTATCGCCCCTGCTGTCTCATTTATATGCTCAACTTCTTCAAGAAGTTTTCCTGCATTCTCAGAAAATCTTGCTACCATCTCACTTATACTTACCGCATCATTCTTATATTCTGAACTCGTTTTTACAAGCTCTCCATATCCGTCTTCTACAAGCTGGTTCATAAACTGTATAAGTTCTTCTGAATTTTTTGCAAGTGCATTTACCGCCGGAACAACATTTTCCATTACATGACTTATCTTTCCGGCAGCAGCCGCAGAATCCGTTGCAAGTTTGTTTATCTCACCTGCCACAACTGCAAAACCTTTTCCAGCTTCACCAGCTCTTGCAGCCTCTATGCTCGCATTAAGTGCAAGGAGCGTAGTCTGCTCAGTGATTGCAATGATATCTTCTGTCAGACTGTCAATCTGTGAAACGGCTTTTGACTCCTCTATCTTTGTATTCATCAGCTCCGCCATCTTATCAGCTTTTACTTTTGCATCCTTTTGAGCCGTTACAGCTTTATCTCTTACCTTCTCTGCTCTCATCCTTATATCTTCAGAATACTCACTTCCGTTTTCAGCTTCTGTGTCTATGTCACCAATATTTTCACGCATAACACCGATTGCTTCATTTATACGGTTTATTGAAGCCGCTGTCTCCTCCATCGAAGCGCTCATCTCCTGCATTGTCGCTGATACATCGGTAACATTTTCTCCTGCAAGTTTAATCTTTTCAACCATTCTGTCTGATGCACCTGCAAGCAATTTTGAATCATCGAGCGTTTCCCTTATGATTCCCCTGAAATTGCCTATCATATGATTTACATTTCCAGTAATTCTTCCAATCTCATCATTTGAATTTATCTCAAGCGACTTTGACAGATCTCCATCACTCTTGGCAAGCTCCTCAATTTTTTCTCCAACTTTCTTGAGGTTTCTCATAATCGTGTTCATTATCAGGCTGAGTGCAATACATGCAACAACTACAAAGATTATTGTCAATGTGATTATTGACATCTTGCTTTTATTTAACTGCTGTACCAGAGTTGACGCATCATAGTCAACACCGACTGCCGCAACAACATTTCTTGCATTATCGGTAACGGGAGCATAAGCCGTAATCACGTTACCATATTTTGTATAGTCAATATAACCTTCCGTTGCTGTCTTTTTTTCCTCATAAACATCTTTTAAATGTGTATAGTCCTCATCATATTTTTCTCCAAAACTTGATTTCTCCTTACTATCAGAACTGTCCGAAACATAAGTTACTTTTTTTCCATCTGTAGTAAGTACATAAACATATTTTACTTTATATTTGCTGGCAAGATAATTTAAAAACAGAGCAAGATTATTTAATTCTGTACTTTCCTCGCCCTCCTTGATGCAATCACTTACAAGTTGGGAATCAATGTTGTCTGCGACTATCTTAGACATCTTTTCTGCATCCTCAGCACCCTGTTTAACATATCCGCTTTTTTGCGAACTATAAGTGACAATGCCCTGCAATGTGCTAACTACCAATATAAGCACTGAAACTATAAAAATAACTTTAATCTTAATACTTCTAAGTCCTACTTTCATACCAGACTTAAGCTTTTGCTTAGCTTTCTCACTGTCAATTTTTTCTTTTTTCATAAACATACCGTCCTTCAATTATTATCCTTCTAACTTAATGTATAGCCTGTTTTTATATACCCGTAAAAAACATTACAACTAAAACCGTAAATTATTATATCTCACATTTTTTTCTTATTCAACTACCATTTTTACCACTATCATAATGGCTAAATCAGAGTGTTGCCTGCTACACCACAAGTATGAAAAATAACACAGCGTTTATTTTTAAGTTTTCTCTGTAAACATCAACAGATTTGACAAAAAATAAACACTGTGTTATTGTTATAGATAGTGTTGTAAACTTACAATGCGATGCGGATATGATGGAATTGGCAGACATGCAAGATTTAGGTTCTTGTGCCGCAAGGCGTGCAGGTTCGACTCCTGTTATCCGCACAACCTCAGAAGAAGCTCCATTTTATGGGGCTTCTTTTAATTTTGAAAAGAGCAGTGCTTTAACCGGCATTGCTCTTTTTTGCATTTTGACACCTGCTTTGACAGCATACAATATTCTCCATGCAAAAACTTGACATTCCAAACAAACCAATATATCCTACAAAAAAGGAGATTTGATGTGAATACAGATATTAAAAATACTATTTCTGCTACTGATAACAGTGCTAAATATGACCAATGTGCCAAACAGCTACTTGCTCAAAAATATATTTTGGCTAACATACTTGTTAAAACCATAGAAGAGTTTAATGGTATGAAAGCAAACGATGTTGTCAAATATATTGAGGGTGAACCATATATTAGTGTAGTCCCTGTTGAACCTGGCACTACCAATACCATTTTAAGTGACAACCCTAAAATAGTCGGCTTTAACACTGAAAACTTTGAAATCAATGAGGGCTTGATAAGGTTTGATATAATTTTTTATGTAAGAGTGCCTTCAAAATCAGGTAATAACTCAAATCCTGAAAATGAACTATCTCAGGTAATTGTAAATATAGAAGCACAAAAAGATGAACCCCAAAAATATCAAATCATAAACAGAGCTATTTTTTATATAAGCAGACTTGTATCATCACAGAAGCAAAGAGATTTTATAAATATGAATTATGATGATATTAAAAAAGTTTATTCTATTTGGGTATGCATGGGTATGAAAGAAAATACAATGTGTCATATACATCTTACAAAAGATGACCTCATAGGAAAACATAATTGGCGTGGCAACCTTGATTTATTAAATATAATAATGATAGGAATATCCGATATCCTGCCAGAACATGATAACACTTACGAAATGCATCGTTTACTAGCTGCTCTTTTTACTGACACATTGAATGCAAAGGAAAAAATTGATATAATAAATAAAGAATATGACATACCTATTGAAAACGATATTGAGGAAGGAGTGAATATTATGTGTAATTTAAGCCAGGGAATAGAGGATAAGGCACTTGAAAAAGGTAAAGCTGCTGGTATTGCCGAGGGTAAAGCCTCTGCTCAGATTGATATCATTTTGAATATGTATAATAACAACTTCACAATAGAACAAATAGCTTTAGCCACACAATATAATGTCGATAAAATAAAGGAAATCATTGCAAAAAACTAAATCAACATTAACAGTCCTTTTAAAAGAGATGCTTCAGTGCATCTCTTTTTTGTTTTCATATTTAGTAACTTATTTACTGTGTCTTAAATCTCTCCACTGAATCAGACATCTCATTTGCCGCCGTACTTACCGTTATGGACATACTGCTTACATCTTTTACTATTTTCAAAACATCCTCTCCTGCCTTGAGAGTTTCTTCTACATTCTGCATATTAGTTTCAGCTTCCATATTAAGATTATTTATATCATTCGCTATATAAGAGGTTTCTCCCTCAAGTTTTTCCGTTGCTTCCCTGATATTCGTGACACCCTCGGCAACAGATGTGATACATCTCTTTACTTTTTCAAAAATCTTTCTTGTGCTGTCCATATCATCTGACTGTCTGTTTATGGCACTCTGCACAGTCTCCATCGTTGATATGGTCTTTTCTGAATTTTGTCCAAGGTTCATTATCATCTTTTCTATATCCGCTGATGCAGCATTGCTCTGGTCAGCAAGTTTACTTATCTCAACTGCGACTACTGCGAAACCTTTTCCGCTCTCTCCTGCCCTTGCAGCTTCTATTGAAGCATTGAGGCTTAACAGGTTCGTTTCATCAGCTATAGAAGAAATAAGGTTTACAGCTTCCTTAATTTTCTCCACTGATATATCAGTCTCACTTGTCTGCTTTTTTATCCTGTCTATCGCATCAAGCACTTCTTCATTTGAGTTATATAAATTTTTTAGACTGCTGTCTACATCCTTTCCGGACTGTAACATATCGTCAGCAGCATCAGAAAGCCCATCTACCTCATCGCCCGTCTGTTTAAGCATAGTGTTGATATTATTTACATTATCAGTAACATGACCAGTGACATCCGCCTGATTTTTTGCACTTGAAAGTACACTCTTAAGATTCTCACTGATTGAATCCATAGCGTCACTTGCCTGTCCTGCAACACTGCTCATATCATTTGATGAACGGTCAAGGCTAAGAGTATTCTCTGATATCGAACCTATCATATTGTGAAGACTTTCCTGAAGACTTTTTGTACTTGCCGAAAGTTTTCCTACTTCATCTTTTCTGTTCAGGCTCTTTTCATTTATGTTTACATTCAGATTTCCGGAAGCCATCTTCTGCACAACCAGAACACTATCCTCAATAGCACCTGCTATCCCTTTTGATGCAATAAAGCACACTATTATAGTGAGTATCAGAACGATACCGAGTACAAAAAACAGCAATCCACTTACAAGGTTTATCGTTTTATCAACAACCTTTACAGGCATACCTGCAAATATCATTCCTATTATTTCATCACTGTTATTCTGCTTTACAGGAATATAATATCCATAATACATCGTGCCTTCTACACTGACACGACTTGTAAATACATCCTCACCCTCTTGCAGAACCTTCTTTTTTATATAATCGCCTGCCCTTGAGCCTAATATGTAATCACCGTTTTTGTCTTTCAGAGATGTGACTATACGCTCATCACCATAAAAAAATGTAAGACTGCTTCCCGTTTTTTCACTCATCTCCACCACAAGATTCTGTGAAAGTGAAACATTATAAGTGCCTTTCCATATCTCATCGGAATCATTTTTAAAATATTCGCCTGAATTTTGATTATATGCGGTATTCAGTGCCTCCGCCGTTGCCTGCAGTTCATTCTCCGTTTTATATAACAATGCATTTTTTATAACCGTATTATTTATGATAATAACAGCAATGCAGACTACAAATATCGGCAACAGTGCAACAAACAGTATCTTGTATTTAAGCTTCCAGTTTTCAAATATCTTCTTCATATGAAATCCACCTACTTCCATTTAAGTTTTGAAACATTGTGGTAATACCAGTTCATACTACCTGTTATAGCTGAATCATCAAGTGTCTTTCCCTTTTTGCCTACAGTCTTTCCCGTATTTGTTTTAAGTACCCCGTCAAATACTCCAAAATCCCCTGAAATTATCTTTTCTTTTGCATCCTGTACCTTTTGTGAAGTCTGCTTGTCACAGAGGGATGATAACCCAGTTAAACTTACAAGATTTTCCTTCATTCCTCCATAATAATTTTTTCCTTCATATGAAGCATTTATTATACTGCTGATATATGATGTATAAAATGCACTCCAGTTCCATATTACAGATGTAAGCGTGGCTTTCGGTGTCTCCTTGCTCATATCTGAATTGTATCCTATAGCCCATGTTCCATTATTCTCTGATGCCTCCTGAGGTGCTGTCGTGTCACAGTGCTGTGCCAGCACATCACATCCAGCCTTTATAAGTGCGTCAGAAGCCTTTTTTTCATTGTCAGGTGAATACCACGAATTTGTCACTGCGACTTTTATCTTTGCATTTTTATTGACTGATTCAACTCCAAGTGCAAATGCATTAACACCTCCTGTACATTCACTATTATCAGTTCCCATAGCTGAAACATATCCTATCTTATTTGTCTTTGTTTTAAGTCCCGCAACTATGCCTGACAGATATCTCGCCTGATATATCCTTCCAAAATAATTGATAAAGTTTTTGCCATTACTCATATAACCTGTCGCATGTGCAAAATATATATCAGGATATTCCTCTGCAAACTTTGCTACCTGCTCCATGTAGCCCCAGCTTGTCGCAAAAATAACATTGCATTTCTTGTCAACACAATCCTGCAAAGCCTTCTTTACTGCTTTTTCATCACCGTCACTTACACTCTCTTTTCTAACTATCTGATCGTCTTCAAGACCAATATTGTTTGCCATACCCTGAATACCTATTTCATGTGCATATGTATACCCAGAAGTTTCTGAAGCACTTCCTATATAGAGGACTCCTATCTTGAGATTTTCTTTAGAAATAGTCTTCATCCCTGCCGGATTTGTATCTGATGTTTTCTTAGATGTACCTGTTATGTTTCCACTCTTTGGTGAATCACCATTATTTCCCGTATCATTAGTAACAAAATCCACTATCTCACCACCACTGCCACATGCAGTTAAGGAAAACAACATCGATAGCACCATAAATAATGCTAAAACTTTTTTCTTCATAGCAAACTCCTTTCTAAAATTCGTATACCACCACTCAACATTTTTGCCACCCTATATTCGACATTCCACAACCTGTTTTTACACAAAACAAAGTATTTTTTATACACATTTTAGCATAATGACATGCAAAAACAAAGAAATTTATCAAAAAAATTATAATATATAAATGCTATTTTTTATGAAAAAATATTTGCCCTATCGAAATCGTTGTGATATTCTTATAGGGTATCTTAGATGGAAAGGGGTGGCGAGCATGTCTTTTGACAAAAAACAAAGCAGATATATAAGTCTGGTTATCATACTCTGTATAATCGCATCATGCTTTAGTATTCATACATCTGCTATTTCTGCGCTTTCCACTGATAATTTAAATTCTGACTTTCCACACACGATATATACGACTTCCATAAGTTCTGCCCACGCAGATGCATGTACACCTGAAATGCTCGGCAGACAGGAATTAAACTCACAGTCAAGGGCTGTTCATAGGGGCAATTGTTTTTCACATTCATACAAATTGCTTTTACATGTGATCAATATTATTGATTCAATACACATCCCACTGTATCACAGTTCCATTGAAGATTTTTTTGATCAATGTGAACCAAAATCCACTGTCGTCATTATAAGGTATATACATTTATTGGACGGCAAAAAGAAAGGGGTACATAACTTTTCACCAGTTTTTTATGATTAGGAGGAAAAAGTTATGTTACGAATCATTTTGGTTATCATTGGTATCGTATTCATTGTTGGACTTACAGCTTTCGGTCTGTGGTTTTCAAACAGCAGTGTTGACGGAACTAACGAACATGGCGATGATATGATAAATAAAAGCACAGAAAAGTAAATCAGCTAATTTGAAAGGAGCTAATCATCATGAGAAAAACTAAAATTATTTGTACCATTGGTCCAGCCAGTGAGAGCGAAGAAATATTAAAACAGATGTGCAAAGCAGGTATGAATGTTGCAAGACTTAACTTTTCGCACGGAACTCATCCTGAACATCAGCAGAAGATAGACAGAATCAAGAAAGTAAGAGAAGAATTAGGACTTCCGATAGCCATAATGCTTGATACAAAAGGTCCGGAATATAGAATCCGCACATTTGAGAATCATAAGATCACTCTAAAAGACGGTGACACCTTTACATTTACTACTGACGAGGTTGAGGGGAACAACGAGCGTGTATCAGTAAGTTATAAAAACCTTATAAACGAACTTAAAGTAGGTGACACCATTCTGGTAAACAATGGATTACTTATTTTTGAGGTTGCCAAACTCAAAGGGAATGATGCTATATGCAAAGTAAAAGTCGGCGGAGAAATGTCTGACCGTAAGAGCATGAACTTCCCTAATCATGTGATGACCGGTCCTTATCTGAGTGAACAGGATAAAAAAGATTTGCTTTTTGGCATAAAAAATGAGGTTGACTTTGTTGCAGCATCTTTTGTTTCAACTAAACAGGATCTTTTAGACCTTAGAAACTTTTTAAATGAAAACGGCGGTTCAGATATTGATATCATCGCTAAGATTGAAAACCGCTCAGGTGTAGAGAACATTGAAGAACTTTGTGAGATTGCAGATGGAATAATGGTTGCCAGAGGTGACCTTGGTGTGGAAATTCCTTTTGTAGAAGTTCCAGCCATCCAGAAATATCTTATCAAAAAATGCAGACTTCTCGGAAAGAGAGTTATAACAGCTACAGAAATGCTTGAATCAATGATACAGAATCCTCGTCCTACGAGAGCAGAAATCTCTGATGTTGCAAACGCAGTCTATGATGGTTCATCGGCAATAATGCTTTCGGGTGAGTCCGCTTCAGGTAAATACCCTGTCGCTGCCGTCAAAAACATGGCAGAAATTGCTTTATATACAGAAAAGAACATTGATTATGCGAAACGCTTCAGGACTACTGAGTATAGAATTAAAGATAACACTGATGCCATATCCCATGCCACATGTGCAATGGCTATTGACACAAACGCAAAGGGTATCGTCATCAGCTCACTCTCAGGAAATACAGTCCGTATGGTAAGCCGTTTCCGCTGCCCTGTTGACATAATCGGCATGACAACATCCGTAAAAGCATGGAGAAAATTAAATCTGAGTTGGGGGGTAACTCCTGTTCTCAGCGAGGAATTTAACTCTGTTGATGTCATGTTCTATCATGCAATGAATCATGCAAAGAAAATATTTAATCTTGAAAAAGGTGACAATGTTGTCCTCACAGGCGGTCAGGTGAGCGGTGTATCAGGTAAGACAAACACAATTCGTGTAGAAGCCGTTTCAAAGTAGGCTAAGACAGCTTTTATCTAATATCAAAACCATATAAAAACAAAAAATTATCATGCATGAGATATTTTATAACATTTCTCATGCATGATACATAATAACAACAACATAGTTTATTAGTCTATAATAGTCTTTACCTTAAGTTTTATAACACTCTCACTGTAATTTGCCAGTCCATAATAATCTTCACCATAATCTTCAAGATAAAACTTATAAGAATTTCCACACTCTATCTTTGTCATGTTTTCTACAAGACTTATTAATGTATCTTTTCTTCCTCCAAGTGTTTTTATATAAACAATCTCCGATTTTTCTTGTCCTTTCTCAACTCTGCCCACTTTTACTTTCCATATGGTATATAAATTATCTTCAAGTACTTCATACGAATAATCTATAACATCACCAATTATCACAATATCCGATGCTTTTTTTAATTTTTTTTCTGTTCCGTATATTCTTTCATCTGCAGTCATGCTCTGGACTGATGTTGCCTTATCAGCAAATGCAATTACATCTTTTCTATTGATATTACCATACTTATATATCGGAGATTCTTTTAATGCCATTGCAGACTGTGTTGTATTTACAAAACCATAATCACTATTTCCATAATCTTTCAATGCAAATACATATGCATCTCCTACATTTATGTCAGCCGCACCTGATAATATATCATCACTGCCATCTATTTTTCCACCAAGTCTTTTTGCATATATCGTGCTGGCACAATCACCCTTATATTTATCCTTAACCTCAATCTCATATATCGTATATGGCATCTTTTCATTGGCTGTGCCTATTTCAAGCATTTTTGTTTTCTGTGCAACAACAGTCCCCGAAACAAGGATATCTGCCGCTTTTACAAATTTTGAAGCCATATTATACTCAGGTTCATCAACACTTATATAATTTACAATATCATCAGCCGTATTATCTGATATATCATAAGCAACTTTACTGCTGTATTTTCTTTTTACATTTGAAACATCGAAAACTTGTGGCTCATATATTGTATTTCTATTTCGTCCATGATTCATAAGAGACATATTATATCCTGCCGGCGAATCAACCGGATTGTCCGCAAGCCAGTACAAATGCCCTATTTCATGAGCAACTGTACTTTGGGCAAATCTACTAAAATTGGATGCATCTCTTGATATTGTTCTATCATTTATCTTTATCTCCGACTTGCTTGTGTATCCGGTACTCACATTATAATACGACTTTGTAAGACCATACCAGCTATCGGCATAAGAAGCAACTTCCAAAGCGCTTACAGGCGTTACAGACTGCTCTACCTTAACTCCTGCACCTGAATTGTTCCATGTTTCTATTGCATTTTTAATAACCGTCGCCCATTTATCGCTTAAACCACTCACTTGCGACAAAGTAGCATTCTTACTTTCCAAACCATAATCATTATATACAGCTGCTTTTGAAAATGATACACTTTGAAGTGAAAGCACTGTGACCATTGTATATGCTATAATTTTTTTCCTAATCTTAATCATATAATCTCCTCCCTTAATAACCTTCAAAATATACTATTTATCTTTTTTAATCATCTGTATAAGTTTCCTTGGCATCTTTGGTTCAAAAAACATATAACAGCTTGCACTTGTTGCATGCTTAATCGCTATATGTTCTAAAATTTTTTCAAGAATCTTTTTCACCTCCCCAGAATATAGAATATATTGTTTTAAAACAATTACACTATACCATATTAAAAGCTCTTTGTGTGAAATCATGTCTAAATGGTCGCTTCTTGTGCTTAAATGGTCAAATCTTAATAAATTTTGTCAACTGAATGGTATTTCTACCACTGCTTTTACTATATTTTTGTCCTGTGTTATCGAAAAAGATCCCCTAAGTTTTTTTACATTTTCTTTCACACTGCTTATTCCAATCCCATGTACTTCTGACTCTTTCTTGCTGCTTTTCTCAAAGTCAATTTTATCGCAAGCCACACTATTTAATACTTTTATATTTAAACTTTCAAATATATATGAAATATTAACCTCAAAATATTTTTCTTCTGTTTGCACTGCCGCTCTTATTGCATTATCCAAAAGGTTACCCAAAATTGAAGCCATTACAAAATCGTCAATCTGTAACCCTTGTGGAATATTAATATTATATATCGGATGTACGCCCTGCCCCTGTGCATACATTAGTTTTGAATTTACTATTGCATCTATTCCCAAATATCCACTCTCAACATATATTGATTGCTTCTTTAGTTCACCTATCTCTTTATTCACAAGCTCTGCTATCTGCTTATACTGCTCTTTTTCCAATAAATCTCTCATATATATAAGTTGATTCTTATAATCATGCAGCCTTTTTCTCCACATATCAAAAGTTGTTCGTTCCTGCTCCAATGAGTTATATAAAACTTTACTATGTAATGCTACAAGTGCCATTTCTTCATCTTTGTTTCGATTATCTTCAAACATAAAGATGCTGAATATTACTAAAATATACATAAATATCAATATTGCCATCATAACCATTTGTAAGAAAGAAATTCTATCTTTTTTCAGACTGTCACTATACATATATAATGCTAACATTATTATTCCTGAAGACAACAGTGTTATTATTACTACACTGCTTCGCCGTAATGCCCTTACATCTTTAAAGCATATTTTTATTCCAAATGCTAAAATAGCTTTAGATAAAAATACCAACACTATTCCAATAAGACGGTATTTTGTTTCCACTAAAAAAATACTTAATGGTTTTTGAAAAACAAATGCCACAATATATGATACTACATCTTCTAAAAATAGCATTGACAGTATATCTACTATCTTTGCCAGAAGTATTCTATCATACTTTCTTTTATATATAAGACACAATCCCAGTAAACTTATTGTCTGTGCTACAAAAAATTTATTTACCGAAAAAATAGCAGCTCTATCTGCAAAAATCACAAATATAAACTGACTTATCACTGTCAATGCCGCAATTTTCTTCTTTCTTTTATCAAACCTTTCCCCCATAAAAGCACTTACAAATATAATCGAAAAAAAAGGCTCCATCAAAGATGAAACCAAATTTAACAAATCACACCAATTTCCTATTGTCATCGTCTATCCCCCCAGTAATCTATCACAATCTTTTCAACTTCTGCCTTTTTTCGTCTTGATATTTGAAATATTTTATCCTCTTCAAGACCTATATCACCTTTACTCATAAATTTTATATATCTCAATCCAATTACACACCCACTATTTACCTGAACAAATGCATCGTCTTTTTCTTCCACTATCTTTCTTAATTCTTTAATTTTATATTTCGTCAAAATAACATTCCCATCTGACAGATATACATTGCACCTTCTGTTTTCTATCTGATAATATAATATCTCACTTGTTTTTATATGGTAATTTCCATCAATTGACTTTACCCGGATATACTCATTCTTTTTTGTATCAACATTTTTGCAGGCAGCAATAAGCGCATACAATAATTCTTCCTTTATAAATTGTTTTCTTATATATCTCAATGGTGCAAATTCAAATGAACTGTACACATATTCATCATGTCCTGTAAGAAAGATAATTACAATATCAAGATTATTTTGCCTTATGTATTTGGCTATATCAAGACCGGACATCTTAGGCATATCTACATCAACTATCAATATATCACTTTGAAGCTCACGATTATTTATTCTCTCCATAAGATAATCCGTATCAGTATATTTTATCACTTCTACAGGATATGGCAGTTTCGTCTTTATTCTCTCTATTTCATCTTCAGTTCTTTGCAAACTTTCTGCTTCATCATCACAAAGTATTATACTAACCATTACTTTTCCTCATTTACATTTAATTTAAAAAACTCTATCAGCTTTTGAAGTATAAACATAAACAAAACACATATATTAAATATTACTGCCCATGCTACACTTTTAATTTTTAAATAAACTCCCATAAATATCAAAATCATATCAGCAATTATCATTATGTTTACAATTTTTTTATTATAATTTTTATCCTTCAACGCCGGCATAAACAGACATAATATTGACATTAGAAGCCATGCAAACAACATTCTATCTTCACTTAATTGATATATTTTACATCCCAAAAACATAACTGCCAAATACATACTTATTGATACTGTCATACACACATACTTATTTTTATAATGAAAACCGCCCAGATTTCTTCTAAGCATTACAAAAAATATAATAAACATAATAAAACTCTGAATATTATGAGTAAATATACTTACAAGAAATATTATAACAAGTGACAGTGCATTATACAATATAACTTGTATTGCATATTCATATATATCTCTTTTTTTATAATCTTTGAGCAACTTGTTACGATATGCCCAAATAACAAAATCATCAATCAAATATTCTATCATAATTCCCCCTCTTTTATAAGCAAGTTATCCTGCTATCTTCCTGCTTCCTTTGTATAATACACAAAAGCATCTTCCAGATTATGAATATTTTCATGTGTCTTTCCCAAATTTAAAATGAGATTGTGAGCCGTATCCTGCACGATGATTTCTCCCGATTTAATCAAGATTACTTCCTTTGCTATGTCTTCAACATCACTTACCACATGTGTCGCATACAAAATGGTACACTTCTCTGAAAGCTCCTTGACAAAATTTCTAAAATCATATCTTTCTACCGGATCTAAACCTACCGTTGGCTCATCCAGTATGACAAAATCCGGATTTCCAAGCAATGCCTGTACCATAAGAACTCTCTGCTTCATTCCACCGGACAAAGTTGAAATCTTTCGATTGACAACATCCATGATGTGCAGTCTTTCAAGCAAATAAGAAATTTCATCTCTGACCTCTCGTTTTTTTAATCCCTTTAGTGCAGCAATATAATTCATACATTCTAAAACAGAAAATTCTTCGTACAAACTCTGCTTTTGTGGCACATATCCTACTTTTTTTCTATAATCTTTTCCGAGTTTTTTTATATTCTCATCTCCATACAAAATATCGCCACTATAATTTTGAATACTGTCAACCAGCAGACTGATCAAAGTGCTTTTGCCGGCTCCATTCGGGCCAAGCAGCGCATAAACACCACCCCGCATTTCTATATTGACATAAGATAATACTGTTTTTTTGTTATACGCCTTAACCAAATTTTTTACAACTATTTTTTTCATGCACTCTCACCTCTCATAATCATTTTTCCAACCACTATGCCCAGAAAATTTAACACCAATAAATGCAAACCATAAAATCCAAACAAGATAAAACCTATCTTCGTATTGATAATCCCAAATGGAGCGTTCCATGCGATACAATCCCAATTTAAACTCAACGGATGAACTGAGTAAACACGAGAAACGCTATATAGCCAGCCGCCATACAAAACTCCCATCAAAAATAAACTATAAAAAAATATCATCTTGTATTTCGAGCGAACCAACGCATTTTTTCCATAATAGGTAGAATACAACAAAAGTTTTCTCTCCACTTTATTGTCTACCCCATAAACACAAAACGCAAAGATAGCCATCGCTATGATTGAAAAAAATTCAACAAAACGAAATATAAGTGCTTCATCCCCTATGCCGAGTGCCAGCAAATAACCCTTTTCATATAAAATATGGCTTGCTTTCTTTTTCTCTTGCAAAAGTATTTTTTTATATACCTGATTTGCCCCTTTTTCTCTTTTTATACCGCTCTCAAGAATTGATGTATATTCACTCGAAAAAGTCTTGCCACTCTCAAGCTCTGTTTTCCATGTTTCAATTTCTTTTATTATATCTTGCATATACTTTTTCGCTTCAGGTACTGTTTTACCATGAATTTCCATCATATATTTTTCGTAGTAAAGTTTATCAACATCCCCTACATCTTGCACATCTGTCACAGAAATAAAACAGCCTGCACCCAATACTGCCAAAAGCAGCATCCATCCCTTCTCACAAACCCAATATTTTTTCATCTCATAAAATAAAATCTCTAATTTCGACGGTATGTTCAAACATAGCCTTGTCTTTCCGGCAAATTCTATCTGCCTTCCATTTTTTCCGGCAAAACCGGGATACAAAAAGAACCCGGATATTCCTAACAAAAGAACCAGCATCACACCAGACACTAACAAAACGAAATAGGTATCAATGGGATAATTCAATACATTCACACAGGAATATTGCTCTGTTATATTTCTGATATCCATAAACTGTATTAAATTAATCCTGCGCACCAGATACAACCAGCTATTTTCCTGAATATTTAACCATAAATAACTTTCCAAAAAGAAAATCCCGGCTATCATAGTAAATGCAATATTTCTTTTCTTCCACAAAAGGATAAATACATAAAAAATACTAAAAAATAAAATTCCCACCAATATTTTAAAGCATCCATATACGACCAAAAACTTTCCTTGCGATATGATCAATGGAAAACCTTTAAAGATATATAAGTTCTGTACCTTCCTAACTGGATTTCCAAAACCATATAAACAATAAATGATAAGACATTTCATTACATAAAATATGGCGGCCGTAATACCTGCCAAAAAAACACCCACACCATATTTTACTAAACCGAGCCCTTTTCTTCCATTTGGCATAGTAAAATAAAAACTTAGAATGTCTTGTTCTTTTTCATGTATCAGTAAAATATATGCCAGTAAAAAGCACATACCAAGCATAATTATTTCAAAACAATCTACCTGTAGCAGCCTCTCCATTCCATATGCATCAATCTCCTTTTCTTTCACATTCCTAAACTGAGAAAAGTCTGTTTTAATCTTTTGCCGTAATCTCTTAGAATACTCATTTTTATCAAAAACAGAGATTTCATTTTCCTGCCTGTCCAATACAGAATCAACATACTCTCCATAGTGATTACTATAATATGCCTGCTTGTATATAACATTGTATAATTGATCCTCTGCCTTATAAGAGTTTGTATATAGTTCATTTTTTTCAAAATCTTTCTTTTCCGCAAATTTTTCCAATGTATTTATATCCATACTCTTTACATCGTGTATCATATTTTTATATGCGTTACCGGAAAAATCTCCTCCCACACCTACACTTTTAACAAGGTATAAAATACACATAAAAAAACAAACAACAGCACTATTACAATTCTTTTTTTATTTAGAACCCTTCTACATTCATTACTGAACATAACTTCAACTCCCTGTAATTTTTGCCAGATCATTTTTTCTGTATATCCACTTTCCATTCTTGTCCATTCCATAAACTGTGTCTTTGAACATCCAGAAAATAGAATCTGACGAAGTGCCTGTTTTTTTTGACTCTTTAAACCTATCTACCCTATAATAACTTTCCTCGCCTGTTTTATCATCAAAAACTGCATAAAAGGCAGCATCATCAAATCCAATCGCTTTTACAAGTCTTGTCTGGCTCCCGTTATAGATACATTGTGTGTGCCGGGTTTTTACATTATATTTTTTCATGCCCTTATCATCAGAAAATATAATGACATCCTTTCCCATCGCAACACCAGATATACCTGATGAAAGACTTTTGGAAAGAATCCTTTTTTCCTTTCCCTTTAAATATTCCAGATACAATAAGGTATGCTCCTGCTTTATATCGTCTTTCTTTTCTATAATCTCCTCTGCATTCAAGTCACAAAAATTGTGTGAAAAGCAAACTATGTCATCCCTCACATCCAATGATAATATTTTATTGCCAACACTGGTAGAATGATAAAGCGTTTCTTCTGTGTCCTTTTGAAAATCATAGACACGAATACCTGCCTCTACATCTATCTTTTCTTCCTTTGCTTTCAAATCATATCCATTACAATATGCCACATACAGACGCTCATTCTGACAACATACTGCTGTTACAGTCTGCATATTCTGAAAAGTATGCAACACCTTACGATTGGTTCCATCTGTATTGCAACGAACCAAATCCACACTTTTAAAATCCTTTTTCGCATCTATGTTCCCCAGATAGAAAAGATATTCACCATTATAAGAAACTAAGGTATGATTAAGACCTTCAATCCATCCATCACATTCTTTGTCTTTGTGCTGACAACCAATTTTTTGACAAATTGGAGTTTCCTTTTTTGTACTTATATCCACAAAAGTGATTCCATTTTCGCCATATTTAAACATCCCATCATTCCCATACAATGCTCCTGAAAAAGATGCATCACAAAACCACTCTTGCATAGATGATTTTGTATCACTTTCTGCTCTATTCAAAAAGAAAATCACTAAAACGACTCCCACCGCAAATGCAAAACATATGCCACAGACAAGCATGATGACCTTAGATATTCTTTTTCCAGTTTTCATATTGTCTATTCACTTCCTTTAGCAGTTTCTTTTGCTCCTCGGCTACTTTTTTCTTTGCGTTCTCATATTCATCAGGAAATGTACTCTCTTTCCAGATATCATAATATTCTTCTCCCGCATCTGTATAAGAGCTTACATTCTTAAAATTCTTGAAATCCAGTTGAAACCCGGCAAATTTTGAAGTTTGACAATTTCTTGAACTATATATCTGTTTCTTTTGTTTTCTAATATTTTTGTAATAAACTGTCTCCTCCGTCGTTGGAATTGAACCTCGAAACAAGCCAAGCACATCCACTAAGCTATAACTAATATCATCACTTACAATTCTTCCATTCTTTATGGTATAATCTTTTCCCTCTTTTCCATACAACAGAAGTCTTGTATAATCATCTCTGGTATATAACAGCGTTAATAATTGTAAAGCATTTTCTTTCTTTTTACTTTTTTCACAAATACCCGTCGTTCCACCATTACGCTCAAAATTTACTGTAAAATCCAGATCCTTTACCAATACACCATCTAAAGAATCCACCATCTTGGTTCTCTTTGTCAATAAAACTGCAAACTTCTTATTTTTAATCAGCTCTTTAATCTTGCTTTGATCATCTTCATTTTGGTTAAAAGCACAAAGCTCGTTGATCTGGCCTGCCTTATTTAAATCGTAAAACATTTTTTCCAGTTTATATATATTGGAATTTTCAAATATACTTGATATTGTTTCTTTTTTCCCATCAAAATATATGCCATAATCAATGTTTCCGCCTAAAATACCGGCAAAATCTTCGAGAGACAGATCAAACAAAAGCTTGTCACTATCTGTTTTATTTTGTGATAAGTATCTGTTTATAGATAAAATGTCTCCATCAAAATCGTCTGCTTTTTCCCCTAACACATCTTTATTAAAGACAATACAATATTTTCCGTCTGCAAAAATACCATTTGGCACCGTATATACCTTGCCATCCACCTCTACAGATTTCCACAAAGGATCTTCAAAAGCACCATATAATTCACTTTTTTCTTTTTTTATCTTGTCATCTAAGCACATCAAAAGATTATCTTTGCATAATTCTGTCACATAATTTCTTTCATCTGTATTTTGACCTGCCAGTGCAATATCCGTCTTTCCATTCTTTAGTACCTGACGAATCTCACTGTCATACTCATCTTCCTTTAAATATTGAAATTTAAGTTGAAAGGCATATCCGTCTTTCTTTAATTTTTCGTTAAAATATTTCAAATATGTTTCATTCACATTGACATCATCGGATACTGTCCAAACAATATCTGACGATGATGCCGAAACTAATCTGCCCTCAATATCTGCTTTTTCAGTGTTCTTAACAGCTTCATTCTCAAGTATTTTTTCCTGCTTTTGTACATCTTTTGAACAACCACACATTAATACAGATATGAGCATGAGTAAATTAATAATTAACCCTCGCCGTAGTTTCCTTGGCATCTTTGGTTCAAAAAACATATAACAACTTGCACTTGTTGCGTGCTTGACCGCTATATGTTCTAAAATTTTTTCAAGCTTTTTTTCAAACATCTTTTTCACCTCCCCAGAATATATAATATATTGTTCCGAAACAATTACACCATACCATATTAAAAGCTCTTTGTGTGAAATCATGTCTAAATGGTCGCTTTTAATGTCTAAATGGTCAAATCTTAATGAAATTTATCAACTGATTGATATTTCTACCACTGCTTTTACTATATTTTTGTCCTGTTTACACTGCTGCTCTTATTGTATTATCTAAAAAATTTCTCTCTCCTTAAAACCAAAGGCACAACTATCTTGCCTGACTTGCAAAATAGTTGTGCCTTCATACTGTACTATACTTTTTAATACGACTTTTTCTTTCCTGAAAATCTCTGTCATTTGCCGTCTATCAACACCTTACAACTTAAAAAGCATAAGCTGTAAGGATTTTGGCAATGCTTCGCATCCTAAATTGCCAAAATCTTCACACGATACTTTTTCTTACGATATTTTCAGTTCTGAAAATATCTGTTATTTACCTTCTATCAACACTTCCTTGCCTTTAAACGCAAAACCATAGTGATGGATATTGTCCGCTTTTACTCCCCGCTTTATCAGCTCAGCTTCGTAATTCTTTTCTTCTATCTGCTTTAACGCTGCTTCTACTGTTTCCTCGAGTGTATTTTCTTTTCTTTGATTTATTACTTTAAATTCTATAATAATGCCCGGATAATGCGTATTGTTTTTATCCTTTGGTTCTAGCATTATGTCATATCTGCCGAAACCACTTTCTCTATTTGATGTTATGATATAATTTTCTGACTGGTCTACCATAAGACCGAGAACAAAGCCATGGTAAAAACGCGATGACTGAGCGGTCATCGCATACAAGTTTGAACTATCGTTCAAACTTGAGCCATTAGCTACTCCTTGAC
>NZ_JAHLQE010000041.1 GCF_018918235.1 Eubacterium sp. MSJ-13 | reverse complement strand
AACCGACGGCTACTCCAACGGCTGAACCGACGGCTACTCCAACGGCTGAACCGACCACGGCTCCAACGGCTAAACCTGCTGCTACTCCAACGGCTGAACCGACCACGGCTCCAACGGCTAAACCTACCGCAGTCCCAACGGCTAAACCGACTGCTGCTCCGACTCCAACAGCGGCACCAGCTCCTTCGGTTACACCGGAACCGACTCCAGTACCTACTACGGCTCCGACTGCTGCTCCAACAACCATTCCTACGGTTAAACCAACGACTGAACCAATTTCAACACCAACCGCAGCTCCATCAACTGCTCCGACAAAACAGCCGTCAAACGGGTCATCAGGCTCAGGTTCCAATTCAAGCTCAAGCGGCAACAATACAACTGCCACTACAAGACCAACCACGCCTCCGACTGTAAGACCGACATTAGCCCCAACAGCGATACCGACTAATGTTCCTACTGTTACACCGGCAGTTACATCAGCACCGCCAACTACAGTTCCAACTGCATCAGCTAAACCTGATATAACACCGGCTCCAACAAATTCATCACCGACAACAAAACCTGATGTAACACAAAAACCTACTGCTGAACCTGCTGCTCCAACAAGCAGTCCTACAGCTACACCTGCACATAAACACAAAATTACACAGGTTGTTAAAAAAGCTACAACGAAAAAAAGCGGTAGTATAACTTATATTTGCAAGACTTGCAATAAAGTTATCAAAAAGACTACTATTCCTGCATTGAAAAAAACTTCAATCACAAAATCAAAAGCAGGAAAAAACAGTTTCACAATAACTTTCAAAAAACAGACAAACAACACAAACGGTTATCAGATTTCATACTCTACTAAAAAGAACCTTTCTGATGACAAAAAGAAAACAGTTGCCAATTCAAATAAATCGACAGCAACTATTTCAGGATTAAAATCAAATAAAAAATATTACATCCGAATTCGTACTTATAAAGATGTAAAAGTTAATGGAAAAACTGTAAGAATGTACGGAGAATGGTCTGAGAAAGAAGCTATAACTACAAAATAATATTGATACATTAAAAATATTTTGTAATGATAAAAAACTAACTGCCAGTTTTAAATAAGCTGACAGTTAGTTTCATACTATAGACATTTCGGTGTCTTTTCTTAATTATATGTGTTTTCAATCAATTCATTATTTTGCTTATGCAATTCATCTATTCTATCTTTATCCTCAATAACATCTAACGAAAGAATTTCCGCAACATTCTTTTCAATCTTTTTTCTATCCTTTGAAGTTGGCACTTTGTATGGTAATTGCTTAACATAATTTGATGAATTATTGGCAGTCGGATTGATAATATGTATCAATCTGTTTATAACATCTGAATTCATCAATGCTAAGATATAATACATATCTTTCTCGTCATTTGGAAAAATTCCAACTATTGATTGATCAAATATACGATTTCTCATCAATGTTGCCCTGATCTCTTTAGACTTAACCATAGGGATTGCAATTCCATTTTTAAAATAAAATTGCGAATTCTGAAATCGTGCTTTACGATTAACATTATAAAAACTTACAGTTTTACTATCCCATCTCACAAACCATTGATCTTCTGTTCGTTTATATCTTGTAGCAGATGAACTCTTTATATATGGCACATACGCCTCATCAACACCATCAACACCAATCAAAGAAGTTGTATTTACTATCTTACTTTCATCAACAACAGTATATCCTTTCGAGTTCTTAACGCCTTCATTCTTAGAACAAATAAATTTCTTGTTATTTCCAGAATAAAACCCTGTTACAATAGATGCCATATCTCCAAGTTTTTTGTCAGACGCATCAATCATAGTTGCTGCTTTATCATCAGCAAGAATAAATCTGCTTTTTTCAGTTGTGAAAATATCTAATTGCTTCAACTTATATATTTTATTATTTTTTTGAAATTTATCTCGCAACACATCTTTAAACTCTGCTGAGGAACTAAAACCTTTTATTATCCTTACAGTATTCTCCAATGCTTCATCTCTATCGCACTTTTCCAAAGTTATTATAGATAAGTTTGAATAGCCAAAACTTACTCCTGGGAAAAATTTAGAAGGGAAAATAAGTACTTCTTCAATTTTTGTATTTGTCAATAAAATCTTTCGTAATTTTTCATGCATATTAAGAAATAAAAATGTATCTGGTACAATGAACGATAATCTGCCACCATTTTTTAATACAGAAAGACTTCTTAATAAAAAAAGTGTATATGTCTCCTTTACATATTGTCCAACATATTTTTTCTTTAGCAATTCTCTTTTTTCAATATCCTGCCATGCTCCATATGGCGGATTGCCAATGACTTTATCATAATGCCCATCTTGAGAACTAAATAAATCTAACTGTTTATCTAAAAGAATATCTGTATTCTTCAACCATATTTCATTATTTGCATAATTATCCAATATCTGATCAAAAAGCGTATCTGTAAGTCTAACATTTACACCAGACATATCAGAATACTTTTTTTTCATTGTTAATATTGCAGCTTCATTTATATCGAGTGCATCAATTCTAACTTTAATTTTTCTCTTTAGTATTTCATCAATGAACATCCCCTCTCCAGCAGATGGTTCCAAAATAAAATCATTTTCCAAAATTCCCATCTTTGATACCATATAAGAAGTAATATCTTCTGATTCCGTATAATACGAACAATATACATCTTTCATTTTATCAACCCGCTTTCTTAAGCATTTTGTTAAGTGTGTATATTCTATCTCGGACAATCTACCAAGTCAAGTAGCCAATCAAACTATTATCAACCAAGTGTTTCTTAAATTCATCACTTATATCATTCTTCCAATCAATATTATAATCTATCCAAGTTCTAAGATTAAAACCTGTAAATTCTGCTATTTTTGAATAACATGCATTTGCACAATAACAACTCCAATATGGTGAATCCTTTAATGTCTGCAAATAATGATTATTTTGTTCTTCCTCTTGCCTTACAAATAAAAGTGTTTTTTCATTTTGTCCAAGTGATTGATAGATACTGCCCACAAGAAGCAATCTATTTGTATTTCCTTTTTCATTAGAACTAAATCCACTCTTAAAATCACAATTATAATGGATTCCATCTTGCTCGAAGTGTAAATCCAACCCTAGTTTAATTCCACCACTGTCTACTAATCCCCAAGGAAAGCGATAATAGTAAATTAATATTCTTCTTTCACTATCAGAAATATTCAATTCAGAAATATAGTCTAATGTTTTCTTCTTTATTTCCGCTTGCACTTCATCAAAATCCGGAGGTTCAATCAATTTCAATTTTTTAATTGGATATTGAAATGCCAATTTGCAGAATGGTTCCCACAGTTCTCCTATTCTTCTTGCAAATGCCATATACTCATAAGGCCATACCTTATTACGATATTCCAACATTACAATATAAGAAGCATATGTAATCAACAATATTTCATTCAATAAAGTCTGATTCTTCCATCCTTCTATCTCTGCTGTTTGCTTTATCTTTTTAATAAAATTTGAACTTAATCTTTTAATTGCATCATTAATCACTTTTGCCTTTTGATTTCTATTTGTTTGCTTTAATGCAAAAAGCAGAACTCTTTCTGCTTCGGTCCTAAACAAAGAAATCCATTCATTTTTTGTTTTCTTCACATAACCACACCTTTCAAAAATTATATCTTAATTATACAATATTTTTTATCTTTATTCCATGAATTCACCCTTTAACTTTTTTCGCCTTATTAATACTTCTTCATATTCAAACCTTTTGTATTATCAATATCTCTTTTAACATTTGTTCATTATCCTTAGTTCCCCGCAACAATTCATAAACAATCTTACCATTTTCCAAAAACAAAACCCTATCACTAAAGCTTGCTGAAATAGCATCATGGGAAACCATTAATATTGTGGTTTTGAATTTATCGTTAATAATCTTAAAAACTTCCATCAAATTAACAGACGATTGTGCATCCAAAGCCCCTGTTGGCTCATCTGCAAATAAATATTTTGAATCATTGATGAGTGCTCTTGCACATGCACACCGTTGCTGCTGGCCACCTGAAATCTGATATGGATATTTATCTTTTATGTCATATATATCAAGCTGTTGGAGTACACTATCTGCTTTTTTATTGATTATTTTTCTATCAATTCTGTTCATAATAAGCGGAATACATATATTTTCCTTAACCGTAAGTGTATCTATCAGATTATAATCCTGAAATATAAAACCAATATTATTTTTACGAAAATCAGCTTTTTCATCATCACTAAACTTTGTAATGTCCTTTTCTTCAAATATAACATGACCTGCAGTTGCCACATCAATTGTAGCTATTATATTAAGTAACGATGTTTTTCCTGAACCGGATTTACCCATTATACTAACAAATTCCCCCTGCCGCACATTAAACGAAACCCTGTCTATTGCTTTTGTAAGATTTCCTCCATATCCATAATATTTTTCTATATCAATTACCTGTATCATATTTTCCATAATAATCTTCTCCCTTTTATTAATTCCGTCCAATCTCTATTACCTTATCACAAATTTTAAGAATCCTGCTGTCGTGTGTAACAATAATTGTTATTTTGTTTAATTTATCTCTTAACAAAATCCTTACCAAATTTTTTACCGATGTAAAGTCCAAGCCAGTAGTAGGCTCATCTAAGATAAGCAGCGATGAATCTTTTTGTAATATGCGGATTAACGATAATTTTTGAAACTCACCACTAGAACATAAATTAATATCATTTAAATCTTCTATAGATACACTAGTTTCCTCAAATAAATCAACAATCAAAGAATGTTCCCTGTGTTCATGCACATTATCAATTCCAAAACGAAGAAATTCTTTGGCGGAAATATTCAATCTTTCAGAGTTCTGTTCTAAAAATGAAATTTCTGTTTTTAACATTTGCTTCATGTCAAATTTATCAATGCTCTTATTATTATATAAAATTTCACCTTGACAACATTCTTTATATAACCCGATAATTGCATCTAATAATGAGCTTTTTCCTGCTCCATTTTCACCTATTATCCCATATATATGATTTTTTTCAAATACACAGCTTAGTCCCTTAAAAAGAATTTTATTACCATAAGAAAACTGAAGTTTTTTTAATTCTATCATTTCTATTTTCTCATAAGATTTATTTTGACTATCTTCCATCACCTTATCTTGTGACAAAATATCGTTCATCCTGTCTATTGCAACACTATATTCCGGAACGCCACCGGTGAAATCTATAATATCAGAAGTTGCAGAAATAATCATAGTCAGATAGCTATTTATAATAGTAAAATATCCCACCGTTATATGTCCTGTTACGACTTTATAACCTCCAATTCCGATTACCATTAAATAACAGATTGTCATAATAAACCTGTTAAGATTTGAAAATAGATATTGAGTCTTTATTTGTCGTATCGCAGATTGTAACATACCTTGAAAAGACACACAAAATCGTTCTTCCATTTCTTTTTCAACAGAATTTTCTTTTACAAACTTAGTACATCTTATCTGCTCCATTCCTTTAGATGTATAATCGTTCCCTGCCATCTTATATAACTGTTCATTTTTGTACATTTTATTTTCCAGTTTTTTGTATGTAAAAAAATAAACAGGCATAGTAATTATGATCAAAACACCTAATGCAATATCAACTTTAATTATAATTATTGCACTTATTAAGACTAAAACAATATTATAAATGGTAAGCGCAAAATACTCAGGCGTATATCAAAAAATAACTTAGCATAAACAGTATTT
>NZ_JAHLQE010000083.1 GCF_018918235.1 Eubacterium sp. MSJ-13 | reverse complement strand
GATAGCAGCTAATAGTGTTATGAGCAAGTATCAAAGCGGATTGCGAATATCCGCTTGACTTTCTACTTTATTCACTTCTGTCGTATTATTCATTCACAAATACCAACCATGTGAATGACAATTATTACAATTCCCGCATCAAAATCCTGTCAAGCTCCTCACCCGACAATATATCCCCCTTTTTTTCACACTCCGCATAAATCTTTTCAAAATATCTCTTTCTGTCCCTTTCATCGGTTATTTTTCCTTTTATGTAAGGTCTTATCTCACCGAGCCATCTGTTTATATTGTCAAGATTTTCAGGTATAACATCTTCTATCTTTTTCCTTAGTTCTCTGGCAAGCACTGGACTGTTACCTCCGCTGCTTACTCCCACGACTATGTCCCCATCCTTTACTATTGATGGAAAATAGAAATTACAGTATTCTTTTCTGTCAACGGTGTTTACGAGGATATTTTTTTCAAAGCATATCCGGGATACCTCTCTGTTCACTTGTTCATCATCAGTTGCAGCTACAACAAAAAATTTATCCTCTATATCTTTTTTATCAAACTGTCTTTCAGAAAATTTAATACATGAATCATATTTTTCTTTTAACAGATTGAATCCATCACATATATGAGGTGCTATAACATGAACAACTGCACCATACTCAAGTACAGACTGTGCTTTCCTTAAAGCAATCGTTCCTCCTCCGACTATCAGACAATTTCTTCCTGACAGGTCAACAAAAAAAGGAAAATATCCCATATCACCAATATCCTTTCTCTTTAAAAAAACTAAAATCTCATAACTCCGTCTAACATCCCACTATCATCCGGATTTACCTTTTCATCTATATCAGCAAGCTTAAGCTTAAATGTAACATTAAATCTTGTTCCTTCATTTTCCACACTTTTAACATAGATTTCTCCACCCATAAGTCTGGCAAGATTTCTGGCAATAGTCATTCCAAGACCTGTTCCCTGTATATTTCCACTGTGTACCTTTTTATCTCTTTCAAATGGCTCAAATAAATGAGGTATAAATTCTTCCGATATTCCTATTCCATTATCCTCAACTACCATTTCATATTCCATATAGATTGTATCAGTTTCCTCTTTTTCCTTGTGTGCCCCACGCTCTGCTATTGAAAAAAATATATTTCCTCCAGCATCAGTATACTTAACTGCATTACTTAAAAGATTTAAACATATCTGACTTATCCGCTTCGCATCACCAATAACTACATCAAGTGTGATTCCCGAAAAATCTGTATTGAAATCCTGATTTTTCTTCACTGCTAACGGTTTTATAACCTGTGTTATCTTATCTAACTCGTTTTTCCACGAAAATGCACTTTCTTTAAATACCAATGTCCCATGTTCAAAGTTGTTTACATCGAGTACATCATTTACAAGTTCCAAAAGGTTTTTACTTGAATATAAAATACTGTTTAAGCTCTCCATCACCATATTTTTGTCATCCATATGTGACGCTGCTATCATATCCATTCCAATTATAGCATTTAATGGTGTCCTCATGTCATGGCTCATTCTGGATAAAAAGTAACTTTTTGATTCACTCGCCCTTTTTGCCTCCTGATATGCCAATTTTACCATATCGTTCTTTTTCTCTTCTTTTTCAAGCTGGTCAGTTACATCCATCTGTGACATAAGAATAGTTTCTTTTTTATCATCAAGATAAACAAATCTATATTTTTTGTGACACATCTGTTGTCTTATAATCAAAGAAGTATAACATGTATATGCATCTTCCTTCTGAAGATGTATTAATACATTTTTAAGGTCCATATTTTTGAATGTCCTGTCAATCATCTGTGGTATAACATACTTTTTTATACGGTATATGAGAAAATCATTATAAAATATATTAAAAAATATCGGAGTATGCATACGTTCCACATTGCAGTTATATACGCTTATCTTACCACTTAAAACATTTATTCCGATAACATAATCGTAATCTTCCATAATAGCTTTTTTCTGCATTTCATTTACACATGCTTCATTTTCATTTTTCATAAGAAGTATAAGTCTTCTTGAATCAGCCGGATTTCTTATAAGAGTAACAATATACCATGCTTTACTTTTTGATGCTGTACGAAGTCTTATAAATTTCTTCTCAAACATATCCTGTCCTGATTCAATAAATTTCCTTAAAGCTTTCGGCTGAAAACAGGATATAAATTCATTACAATCATGCATATATACCCTTGCATCTACATACTCCCAGAAAAATGCTGAATAACACATAGTAAGCCCACAAACTTTTGAATCATATTGGCTATTTAATATGTATACATAATCTTCATACGGATTTATTTCAAACACTTCATCATATATCATCTGCAATGCCGCCGTAAATGACTGTTTCGTTCCTGTCGAACATTTCAGAAAACAGTCTTCAACCTCTTCTTTACTTTTAATCATATTCCTTTCTTATTTTCCTCTCTGAACCGCTATACTAACACATGTTTATAATGCTATCACCATTTAAGCTTTAACAAAAACTCACACAGCCTTCTTTCTTCCTCAGTGTCTCTGCTGTTTATAAACCTCACACTTCCATTCTCAGTGCGTTTATTTAAAAGTCCTGCTTCATTGAGTCTTCTTCTCATTTCTCTGGCTGTTCCCTCACCGCCATCAAATATCTTTACATCATCACCTAATACATTTCTTATTGCATTTATCGCAAATGGATAATGTGTACATCCTAAGACAACTGAATCTATCCTGCTTTGATTTACTGAACCGAAAAGTATGTTCAAGTATTTGTAAAGGTCATCACCTTCCAAATCTCCCCTTTCAACAAATTCCATAAGACCTGGGCATGGTAATGGTACTATCTCAGCCTGTGTGTCATATTTTTCCATGAGTTTCTGAAATTTATCCTGTTTTAATGTCATAGGTGTAGCCATAACTACAACTCTTGAATTTTTTTTGTATTCTACCGCTGGTTTTATAGCTGGTTCTATACCCACAAGCGGCATGTCAGGATACATCTGCCTTAATGTTCTTACTGCTGCACTTGTCGCAGTATTACATGCAACAACTATGGATTTTGCTCCCATTTCCATAAGTTTCTCAACATTTTTAATTGTAAGCTCCCTTATAACGCTGACTTCCTTTGTACCATAAGGTGCATTTACCGAATCTCCAAAATAAAGATAATCTTCATTTGGCATTATCTTTACCAATTCCCTTAGTACGCTTATACCTCCGACTCCTGAATCGAATACTCCTATCGGACTTTCACTATCTATCTTAACACTCACTTTTTTTCTCCCTCAATATCCTGTATATTTTCTAAAGTCAAATTCATTTATCGCATATAATAATTGTAATATATCACTTCTATTATAGTACAACCTTATTATAATCTCAAACAAAAGGGAAGTGTCCGTTTTCCTGCTCAAAGAATCCTGACACTCCCCTAAAAACACCTTTTTATAAGCATATATGGTGTTTATATTTTTAAATTATTTATAACTCTGTAAAAATACTTCATGCTATAAATCGACAAACATAAAACAATATAATATTTTATCAGTCATCTCTGTCGATAATCTCACGGTAAAATTCTGTGTAATCTTTTCTTCCCGCTTTCATAGCTGCAATAGCTGTACGAGGATGCTGATTTAAATGACCTGTAAGAAGATATGGTATAGCAAATCCCCATTCAACACCTGCTGCCTTGAGCGGCTCAATGTTTTCTTCAATAAACTTAATTATTGGGAAAAGATTGTACTGAGGATTTTTAAGGAAACCGAGCAAAAGCTCCATCTGACAGTTTCCTGCTCCTCTTCCCATTCCTCCCATTGTTGCGTCAAGGTAAGATACACCCTGTGCACATGATTCTATAGTATTAGCAAAAGCGAGCTGCTGATTGTTATGTGCATGCATACCGATGTATTTACCATATTTATCAGCGACTTCCATATACTGCTCTGATATCTTTCTTATCTGCTCTGGGAAAAGAGAACCGAAACTGTCTACTATGTAAATTCCGTCTACAGGGCTGTTTCCAAGCATCTCAAGTGCCGTATTTATATCTGACTCTTTTGCATTTGAGATAGCCATGATATTACATGTAGTTTCATATCCCTTTTTATGAGCATCCTCTATCATATCAAGTGCTGCCGGCATAGTGTTTACATATGTTGCAACTCTTACAAGGTCTACAGGGCTGTCTGCTCTGTCATGTATATCCTGCTTGTAATTACATCTTCCAACATCTGCCATAATGGAAATCTTAAGGTCTGTATTATTATCACCAACGATTTCCCTGATAGTCTCATCTTCAGCAAATTTCCATTTTCCGAATTTGTTTACATCAAACATTTCTTTATCGGCACGATAACCAAATTCCATATAATCTACTCCTGCCTTTACATTCGCAAGATAAAGATTTCTGATAAATTCATCTGTAAAATAGAAATCGTTGACAAGACCTCCGTCACGAATTGTTGCGTCCAGTACTTTTATGTCAGGACGGAATGATAATAAATCACCTTTCTGTGCCACTTTTGTTTCCTCCATTTCATTTTAACTGCTGTACAGTATTTTTATTCAAAAAAAAGCATACCCAAAGTGCCGTGTCCCGAATTTTGAGTCCTAGCAAGCGCTAGGTGGGCAACCGCACATGTAATTCTGCCTTCCGCTGCATAAATGACGGCTTGGCATCCTCACATAAATATAGGAATCCCAATTCAAAAGTGTAGGTTCAAAATATCAGGAGTATCGAACACCCCAGGCATGTATGCTTTTGTTATTACTAGTATATACACTTTCCACAAAAAATACAACTGTATTTTTTATTTTATTTATTCATAATCCTCCATCGCTGTACATTCTTCAAATGAAAATGAAAATTTTGTTCCTTTTCCAACTTCACTCTGAACTTTTATCTCGCTGCCATGCCTAAGTGCAATCTGCTTTGCTATCATAAGTCCAAGACCAGTACCCTTCTGGTTTTGTTTTAATTTTGATTTATAAAATTTCTCAAATATATAAGGCAATGCTTCCTTAGAGATTCCAACACCAAAATCTTCTATAGAAACCTCTATTTTGTCATTTTTCTCTATGCAGACAATTATTTCACCATCCTGATTTGAAAATTTAACAGCATTATCAATGATTATCATAAACATCTGCCTGAGCCTCTCATAATCCCCAAGCATCAGACACGGATCTTCTTCATCCGCCATAACCTTCAATGTAATAGCAATATTTTTTTCTTTTCCTATTTCGCGTGCACTGCGTATTACATCTCCAAATACCTGTCTTATACTTACAGGTTCTTTTTCTATACGAAAATCAGGATTCTGCATTTTGGACAATATAAACAGATCCCCTACAAGTCTCTCCATCCCACGGCACTCAGTAAGCATTTTCTGATAGATTTCCCTGACCATGTTCTCTTCTGACACAACGCCATCATTAAGAGTCTCTGCATATCCACGCATGACGGTTATCGGTGTCCTAAGTTCATGTGAAACATTTGCAAAAAAATCCATCCTTAATTGTTCCTGACTTTCTCTTTCTACCTTTGCACTCTCAAGCCTGCTTGAAAGATCATCAAGATTTGTTTCAAGCCGTCCTATCTGGCTTTCAGGATGTTTTACATTGATACCTGAATAATCTCCTAATGCTATGTTTCCTATTTCCTTACCAATCTTTTCAAGAGGCCTTGACAGATACCTCGACAAAATCACTGCTACTATAAGAGAAATAAATGCAGAAAGCAGGACACTCATACTTATAATAGATTTACCCTCTTTTATTCCCATCGTCTGCCTGTCAACCATTGAAACCAAAAGTACAGCACCTGATACCTCGTTTGTAGAAATATTCCTTACAGGTACCGCAACATAAAGTATGACCATTCCATACACTTTATCATACGCAGTATTTGATGCAATATTCCCATCATATGCACAATCAAGTACATAATTCATTTCCTTTGTTATAGTATCCTCTGATATTTCAGAATTGGTATAATCATCACTCAATGGTGCTGCAGCTTTTTTATTACTGACTATCCAGATATCCGTTTTTTCCGCTCTTTCTATCTCGTCGATATAAACACTGTATTTTTGAAACTGACTTTCCCTTTTCCTGTTGTCAAACTTAGCCACTCTTCTGGCTATAGTCTTTCCCTGTTTCGTCAATAGTGATGTATATGAGCGTATATAATTTTTCTCATATATTTTAATAAAAATTGCCCCCGTAAGCAGACTTGTAAGAACAAGAACAAATGCAAATGACATATAAATTCGTATTGAAATATCATTTCCCTTTATCTTACAGGTTATCTTTTTAAATATCTTCTTCATTGATTGCAAACTTATATCCAACTCCCCATATCGTCTTTATGCTCCATGCAGGATGTTCAACAGAATCAATCTTTGCACGCAGTCTCTTTATGTGTGAATCTACAGTTCGGCTGTCTCCATAATAGTCATATCCCCAAAGGCTGTCCAAAAGATTATCTCTTGTAAATACCTTGTTTGGATTGCCCGCAAGCGTCCACATAGTCTCTATCTCTTTCTTTGTAAGAGGAATTTTCTTTCCGTCTATCGTAAATGAATATTCTTCAAGGTTTACTTCCATATTATTTACCTTTAATACCGAATCTGAATCTTTTGAGACATCATCCCTGTTTATGCGCCTTAAAACAGCACGAAGCCTTGCCATAACCTCGCTCGGACTAAACGGCTTAACGATATAATCATCGGCTCCTATATCAAGCCCCATAATCTTATCATAATCCTCTCCTCTTGCAGTGATAAGTATGATAGGAACACTGGACTTCTGCCTTATGCTCTTGCAAACCTCATATCCATCTTTAAACGGCATCATAACATCAAGCAGTATCGCAGCAACATTCTCATGTTTAAAAAACATATCCTCCGCCATGACACCATCAGTAGCAATAAGAGGCTCATATCCCTCCTTTTTCACATATGCAGATAAAATATCCGTAATATCTTTATTATCGTCAGCAATCAAAATATAACTCATCTCACACTTCCTCCATTCTATGTAAGTTTCATCTTCAAACACAAAACTAAATATCAAAATCCCACGCATATTTTACTATTTATCATACTTTATATAATATCACCAAAATGTGTCATAATAAAGATTTTATTACAAACAACATTGTTATATCAACTCCTGCGTTATTAAACCACTTTTGTCTTTATTATGACAACAATTTGCCATTTACTTATACTAATATATTTCTGAGGCACATTAATGTATGGGATAATTATGGGATCAATAGGAAAGGGAGCGCATATGTTTAACAAGGTTTTAAAACGATGTTACCGAAGAAAAACCGCCGGTTTACTAGCTGTTTTTTTGATTTCATCAATGGTGGCAACATCTACTTCAGGCAGTATTTCACATGCAGCTTCAAAAAGTATTACAGTTACCACTGCAAATCAGAATACTGAGAGTCTCTCAAAAAAGAAACGACAGACTCAAAAATCAGATTCTGTTACACTCAGCCACAAAAAGGATACTATTCTTGTTGATGAGGGAAATACTTTGTCATTAAATAACATGGCAAAAAAATGGACTGCTTATTTTGAAAGTTCTGACGAAAGTATTTTAAAGATTACCAAGACCACATCTACATCATGCGAATATCTTGGTGTTCAGCCTGGAACTGCTGAAATAACAGTAAAAGTATCTAAACCGGGATTTTTATTTGTTCCAAACAATGTATACCTTCATTGTAATGTTACAGTTTCTCCGAGAGCTGTAAGCATAAGATTTACAAAAAATAAATATACCGTAAATCTGGGAGCAAAGAAAAAACTTAAACTTACAACCAGACCAAGTATCTCCAAAGAAAAAGCAAAGTTTGAATCATCAGATACAGAAATTGCTGAAATTGATTCAAATGGAAAAGTGTATGCCAAATGTATCGGTACTGCTACTATCACTGCCAGAATATCAAATGGCAAAACCGCAAGGTGCAAAGTTATTGTAAGAACTAAACCTGCACCAGAAAAAGATGCCTGAAACGATATTCCAAAGCAAAAAAGCACTGCTCAGAATCTGTGATATTTTACCTGTCTACTTGACAAGGGGCATATCACTGCGCAGTGCTTTTTTGCTTAAAACTTTATATTTAATTAGTAGTCTAATGAAATCTCATCAGTAAATGCCGGATGTTTTCCGTCTTTTTCTGAAATATTAGGTGTCGTTCCATCAGGAATCGGCCATTTTACTCCTATAGTTGGATCATCCCACTTAATTCCTGCCTCAGATGAAGGATCATAAAAATCTGTACACTTATATGCAAATTCCGCTGTATCTGAAAGTACATAAAATCCATGTGCAAATCCCTCAGGAATATAAAACATATTTTTCTTTTCGGCACTGAGTGTAACTCCAAACCATTTTCCATATGTTTTTGAACCTTTTCTGATGTCTACGGCTACATCATAAACTTCCCCTGAAAGAACCCTTACAAGTTTGCCCTGTGTATGATTTTTCTGATAATGAAGCCCACGAAGAACGCCTTTAGTAGAACTTGACTGATTATCCTGAACAAATACCATATCAAGTCCTGCTTCCTTGAATTCCTCGTAGTTGTAGGTTTCCATAAAATATCCCCTTGAATCTCCGAACACTGTCGGCTGAATCAAATATAATCCCTCTATATCTTCACATTTTTCAATCTGAAACTTTCCCATAATAATCTGTAATCTCCATTTCCTAATCTTTAAAAATCCGAAAGTCAAGCGGATATTCGCAATCCACTCTGCTACTTGCTCATAACAATAACCAGCTATTTCCCGATTCTGAAAAAAGGAAGCTGCTCACTGACCACAATGTAACAACTTCCTGTATATTAAAAAGCTATATTTCAATTAAGCAAGCTTAGATTTTGCAACTTCTACAAGTGCTGCAAATCCTTCAGGATCGCTGATTGCCATCTCTGAAAGCATCTTTCTGTTAAGATCGATGTTTGCAAGCTTAAGACCATACATAAATTTGCTGTATGAAAGTCCGTTCATTCTTGCTGCTGCGTTGATACGAGCAATCCAAAGTCTTCTGAACTGTCTCTTTCTTTCCTTTCTTCCAGCGAAGGAAGATGTAAGAGCTCTCATTACAGACTGCTTAGCAACTCTATACTGCTTAGATCTTGCTCCTCTATAACTCTTTGCAAGCTTTAATACTCTATTGTGTTTCTTCTTTGCATTTAAACCGCCTTTAATACGTGCCATTCGTCTATCCTCCTAAATTATTTTGAATATGGTAAAATACGTTTCATCATCTTTGCGTTTGTAGCATCAACCTCTACTGCTTTTCTAAGATTTCTCTTTCTCTTTGTAGATTTCTTATTTAAGATGTGACTCTTATAAGCCTTCATTTTCATGAGCTTACCTGTTCCTGTTGTCTTAAAACGCTTAGCTGCAGCTCTTTTGGTTTTCATTTTTGGCATGATAATTTCCTCCTTAACATATGTTTATCTATCGGAACTTTATTAATTCCATTTAAAGAATGTCTTTTAGACAAGCTTTATTAACGCTTCTGAGATAAGAACATGACCATGGAACGACCTTCCATTTTAGCATTCTTATCAATTACTGCGATATCTTCAAGTTTTTCATAAAAACTGTCAAGTATCTGTTTGCTGTAATTTACATGTGCCATTTCTCTTCCACGGAAACGAAGTGTAACTTTAACCTTATCTCCTTTTGTGATAAACTTTCTAGCCTGATTTGCCTTAGTGTTAAGGTCATTTGTATCAATGTTTGGAGAAAGTCTCACTTCCTTGACTTCCATAGTCTTCTGTTTTTTCTTTGCTTCCTTTTCTTTACGTGCAAGTTCATATCTGTACTTACCGTAGTCGATTATCTTACAAACCGGTGGCTTAGCATTTGGCGCAATCTTTACAAGATCTAAATCTGCTTCTCTTGCAAGCTTTAATGCCTCCCTCGATGACATAATACCAAGCTGCTCCCCGCTCTCGCTTACCAATCTTACTTCTCTGTCTCTGATTCTTTCATTAATCATTAAATCGCTAATTGTAGTGCACCTCCAAATAATTATAAGATATACAAAATGTCCTAAATATAAAAAAAGTGAATAGCAAAGTCTATCCACATTCGTCAATAATATATAAAAAATATAAATTGTACTTAATAAAAACCCGAGTCACTCATTTGTGCTAAGGTGAGAGTGGATAACTCTACTTCATCATTATTTACACAACATAAATCATGTTATCATAACACAAGAGTTATGTCAAGTATTTTTTCACATAACTCTTGTAATTTTTTATGCATGTTTCTCATTAAAATCTTTTATGATTCCAATAAGTTCACCCCTGACATCAGAATATGCATTTATCATCTGGTCAAGCTGTTTTATGGTATTTTCTTTCATCTGCTCATAATCTTCTATCTGTTCTCTTAGCATCTGCCTTCTCTGATTAAGCTCATGACGTATCTCAACCATCTCTTTTGGATCGGCTAATGCAACACATCTGTTAAGCCATATATCAGTATCAACAACGCCTGCATCTTTAAGCATCAACAGTAGATTCTCGCTGTTTTCATTAAGCTTTTCAGTATTCTCGCGGAATTTTTTTTCATATTCACGCATCTTGCAGTATTCGCTCCACTTCTGTTCAAAATCTTTTGCATTTTTTACATCATATTTTTTACAGTTATAATCAAGCATATTTATATTATTTATGTATTTTATCTTGACTTTATTCAAAAGAGTGACTGCCTTGTTTATCTTTTTTTCTGCGACTATAACATCACGCCTGTTTTTAGATGACTCATATATAAGTGCGGCCGCCGAAACACCCGCCAAAAATACAACTCCAAGATACGGAAGCGTCATGTCTGCCTTTAAAGCATAAAATATCACAACAAGAAGAACTATAAGTGAAAATATTAAAACGGCAAGTACCTTTGTCATTTTTTTAATGGTGTTCTGCTTTGCCACTATCTCTTTTCTCTGTGCATACAGATTTTCTTTTTCCTTCTTTAAATTTTCTATGTCACTTTCTATTGCAGACTGATATGATTCTGCATTGTACATTTTTTTAATTTCATCGACAAGCTCATCATCATCAAACATCTGAAATTTTCTCATCTGGGCATCACTTATAGTAAAATTCCTGTCCTTAAATTTATTTCTTTCACTTGTAAGTGCAACGATACTTTTACAGGTGTCCGTTATCTCTTTTTTCTCAGATGCCATTTCAATACGCTGTATGTCCATAAGTTCTGATGTGACATTTTCATATTCTTTTTTTGTCTCTGCTATCTGTCTTTCATTTTCATCTATTGCCTGACAATTTTCCCTTACAAATCTTACTGCATCGTTTTTATCAACAGTTACGGGTATCTCCTGTTCAGGTGCTTCCTGCTTAAGTATCTCCTGTTTAAGCGTTTCTTTCATATGTGATGCCTGCAAAGATATATCTTCTTTCTGTTGTGTCTTTGAAGCCACATTCTCTTTCTGCATCTGCATATTAAAATTCAAATCCGGCTCCTGCTCAGGCTCTATAAGACTGTCAGCATACTCATTCATTGCCTTTCTGCCCGCTTCCTTGTTTGGCGATGAGATTTTAAACGGCAGATCCGCTATTGTAGCTGCCATAATATCTTCCTGCTCTTTTTCCTTTCTCTTTCTTCTACCTGAAAAAAACATATATCCCCCTTTTTAAGTACACTATCTGTGTATCTCATTTCTGTACTCTTCTTTCCACTGATTTATGTAAGCATCTACTTTTTCATAGTACTCTTCGACATATCCTGCCTTCATTATTCCTTCAAGCTTCATAATACGCCGGATTCCTTTTGAATTTCTTGTATCTTCATCCATTCTGGCGAAATCTTCCATTATATTATTTAAAATCTGAAGATCAACATCAAATTTCTTTATTCCCTTATCAAAGAGTTTTTTGTCCCCTGTAAGTTTAAGTGCATAAAAATACGAACGAAGTGATTCTTCTTTTCTATTTTTAGCATATGCATGTTCAAAACTGTCTGATGCTTTTATAAACGAACCCATGCCACAAAATGCGGTTCCCATATTATGATATATCCTGCCATAATCTTCTTCTGTAGCATTTAACATATCATCTGTACCTAATATTTTTGTGTACTCCTCAATTGCTTTTTCGTATGAACCAAACCTGCAGTAGTTATCTGCTTTAATCTTTTCTTTCTGCCATTTTGAAAGATTGGCTATAGAATCCATTATCCCGATAAGTTCATTTATCTGTTCTTCATCGTAATAATCACAACTGCAGCATATTGTAACAACTATGTCCTTAAGGTTATTTCTGTCATTTCTCATGCTGTCAATTTTATCAGCAACAACCTCCATGCCAAGTTCATTTCTAAGCCATATCGTAAATGCTTTATCAAATATTTCTTCCTGTATTATATATATATTGTTGTAAACATAATAGCAGACTTCCTCTATCGTATATACATTCGTGTCCGTCAGTTTAAAATGATACGGTCTCTCTGCTATCTTTCCAAAACACTCGATCAGCTTACCCATATTTTTCCTCCATATCTAACTATGTCTTATATTGTCCTTTGTATCAAGTTTTATGTAGCGTTCCCATATTCTGTTCGTAGATGGAGAAAATTCACCAAATCCATTATCCTTCAATGTAACAATGCATGTATTTCTGTCTGCAAATCTTATTCTGACAGTAAATCGTGTCATTTTATTTTCACGGGCTGCAAATCCATTTAATGAAAGTATATGTGCCCTTGCATCTTTACTTAAAACATTTCTGTCCGTTATCTGTATCTCATCTTCATTGTCAGGTATGATATCTATAGACACATCAACATCACTCCACAGACTTCCTGCCCTTGCAAGCACTACTTCATGCATCTTTGCATTATGATATGTCCTTATTGAAATATCACTCGTAAGCATGTCATCATCAAGGAATATAAATTCATTTAACTTTTCTTCCTCTGTCAATGCTCTTGCCGCATAACACGCCCCTTTTGTAAAAAGGTTCTGTCCCCTGAACACACGCCTTCCATTGCACAATTCCTTCAGTGCTTCTGTCGCCCATGCTCCTTCAAACCCCTTTCCAGTAACATATATCGTCGTAACCATCTTCTTATGAAGAACCATATTTGCCGTGTTCAGAAACATATATTCAACATCTTGACCCTCACTTAACGCTTCATATGGCATTATCTGAGACAGATCCTGTGTATCAGCTCCCACAATATATGGAATTGTTTTCTTGTCAACAGTAAGATTTGTGTATCTGAGCCCATCTTCATCATACTCAAACAGGCCAACATTGTTTGCCCATAATTCCTTTGACTGGCTCACTGCATAATACATATAACTCTGTTTTCTTCCAAATATCACAAGCCTGTCATTTTCTATACCAAGCTCCATCCCCACTCTCTTTAACAAGTCAACAATCTCCTGCTCCCTTTTAGGTATAGTGATGACAAGTTTTAATATAGTCTCATTTGGAAAATATTCTTTCAGAAGGCTTAACAGCTTGACCATAAATTTTTTTACAACATCTTTAGTTCTGAATATATAACTGCCAACCTGAAACTTTTCTCCACCCGTAATCTTTCCAAGAATATCATCTATAAGCGTATGACCGCCTATTTCCATATTCTTTTCCGTTTTCCAAAGCCATTCATTTGTGTTTGGATTTACCAGCAGCGCAAATGGTATCTCATAAATCCTTTCATCTCCATCTGGACTCCCTACCGGTACAGGCTCATATATTTTTTTGTCATAATATGATATCTGTGCAAATTCCTTGCACAGATCAACACCCACTAAAAGCTGTCTCCCCGTTTCCATATAAGCGGCCCCTTTCATCAGTTGTCTATAAAAGTTTAAACATTTTTTTTACATTTTCTCTCTCTGCTTCATAATCAGCCATCATATCAACAAGAGTCTTGTCATCATTCATTTCATGAGCAATAAGTATCATATTTATATTATGAAATCTGCTTCCTGCTCTTTCATTATCCATTGTCTCATCAAAATGGACACTGTTTTTATCGGTAACAACCTCTCCGTCAGGTCTCAACTCAGTTATATAATAATTAAGCACTTCATCCTGGAACATAACAAATTCTTTTACTCTTATTCCCTCAAATACATCCGGCATAGTCTCTGTAATATACTCATCTTTACTTATCTCTTTATCATCTTTTAGTAATGAGATATGATAATTTATCTTTACCTCATATTTAGGATCTGCCGTATACTCAACATAATGCTCGTCAAGTATGTGTACAGGAAGAGGAAATTTTCCGTAATAATCCTTGAAAAACGGGAATACCTTACCGTTGTTATAAAGTTTGTTCAGATTATAATCGGCAAAGTTTAACTTCTCCTGGCTTAGTTCCTTCTGTTTGCTGAAATATTTCAGCACAGCTATAAGACATGGGAGATTCTCCTGTTTTCTGACTTCCTGATAAAAACATTCAAAAATCTTCTCCGGCAGTGGATAATTTTTTATAAGATACTTATACGCAAGCATCTTCATAAACGCAACAACAAGCTTTCTATTTGAATCATGTTCATAAAAACTGTAAAATACGCTGTAACCTTCTGGAATAAGTTCCTCAGAAAATACAAGCTGTGCAATTATCCTCTCTTCGAGCTCCTTTACATCAATTCCAAAACCATCCGCAGCTTTCCAAAGAGATATCATACTTTCAAGGCTTCCATTGTAAAACATGCACATATATCTGAGCATATTCTCATCAAACTTTCCATTCTCAAATATATGACATGCAAGTTTTATCAAAGAACTGTCTTCTGTCTTCTGTTTTTCAAAATAATCAGAAGATATCTGCAAGAGTCTCTTTGGGTCTATATTATTGTATCCAAACAACATAATCCCTTCCATTGCTTTGTCATAACAATGTCTTACCGCACAATATTCTATGTACTGTTTTCTATCCCCGGGATTTACATCATTCCAGTCAATCGAATTCAAAGACTCATCGAGAAGCTCTCCCTCAAAATTATCAAAATAATATCGTAACAGAGCCGAAAAAATCTTTCTTTTCTGATATCCACTTACAATCTCAAGCTCATAAACTTTTCTTAGTACATCTACCGTATCTGCACTTATCGGTCTGAAATGTTCAATCTTGTCATACATATAAAGCTGAAGGCACACATTAGTCCTGTTCATTTCAAAGCATTTGTCTGCAAGATGATCAAGATGCAGAAGCTTGTTTAATGTATAATCAATTGACATTGCATACCTGTTGTCAAGCGAGTCAGCAAGAAATATCTGTGCATTTTCCGTAAATATCTGAACGACTGCCGTTCCATTTACAACAGGTACAAACTGTTCATCCTTCAACTCTCTGTGCCTTACATACACTCCGACAATATCAGGATTAGAACATCTTACCTCATGTGCAAACATAATGTCGGGAAGCTTTTTTGCAACATCCTCTGTAAGATTTTCCTCATTTATAAACTGCTCATAGCACACGGCAAGATTCTCACTTATCCTTCCTGCCCCAATCTGTTCAAATACAAATCCCTCGATAATATCCTGATATGACGCATATGTATCAGGGTCATTCTCACGATTTTTTATAATATATGCATACAACATTGCTTTTTTCGATACCGACAGATGATTATCATACATAAAATAAAGCAATACAGATTTTGTTAGTTTTATTCCGCCTTCAGGATTTAGCGAATCCATATAGTATTCAAATAATTCAGTTATCTTAAGATTATGTTCTATCGCAAGACCATACCATTTGTTAGCATCTTTATTTATTATCTGTCCTCTCATATACATCCTGCATATTCCTGCAAGCACCTCATCATCACTAAACCTCGAATATGTACTCACCATGTCTCTGAGAATAACCTTGTTAAATTCTTTTGAACGGCCTGCAAGATAAATATATCTTAATGCAAGTTCTTTTGAGAGAAACTCATTTTCACAGCCCCAGTGAAGGCATCTGATAATAGCCGGTGTAAGCTCCCTCAGTACCCCTGCCGATGTATTAAGTGCACTGCACATTTCAAAGTAAATCACAGGACTGCTGCAGCCACCCTCAACACAATCAAGTACATCCTCAAGTTTCCTTCTGTCTGACTCATATACAGGATCAAGGTAAAGCAGAAACCATAATATCTGCCAGCTATTGTCCTCATTTTCATAACAATCTCTGACTTTTTCTATACATTTGTCTTTTACACTGTTTTCCTCTGCCCATAAAGCTTTAAGATACTGATATGCACAATAGCTTATCTTTTCAGTTTCATATAGTTTATTTTCAATCTCATTAAAATACGCAAGTCCGCCTCTGACTTTTATATTGTCACCTGCCAATATCCCCAGATGTATGTCATAAAGTTTCTTTTCATTTCCCTTCATGTATATCATATTTTCTTCAACACCGGAAACATATTCTTTTTTATCAATTTTTCCCATTGAAAATTCGAGATACATATTCACCAAATCATAGTAGGCTTTCTGTCTTGCAAGAGTTTTCACAACTATATCATGGTCCGTTCCCCTCTTCTGTGCCATAACCTCTATGACAAGTGTCTGCCTTACCGTCTGAATCAGTACTCTTCCATAATTTATACCAGCAGACATTTTGTCAACATCTACGAGAAATTTCATCTTATATATATTTCCCGAAAATTTATCTGTCCATAATATCTTATGTTCAGGCTGTAAAAACTTTGCATCTGAGCTTATATGTAACTCACAAAATCCCCAGTTATCTTTTGTAAGTGTAACTTCCTCAACAAAAGATTCAACACAGTCATCATATATAAAATTCGTTTTGTCAAGCGTAAACTGAATAGGAAGTTTCTTATGAATAGCTATAAGAAACTCCTCCATTGCGATTCCCTTGCTCGTACCAGCAATAAGTCCTCTGTACAATGCTATATTTCCCGGATCTTTATATAAAAATACCTCTTCAAATTTCTTATTCTTAAACAATGATACTGCTTCCGACTCATCCTCACGTGCAAGATTAGCAAAATGAAACATATCTTTTATCTTGCCTATCGAAGCATTACATGACGGAACACCTATTGAAATACTAAATGGGATTTTAAGATTTCCACAATCTGATATAACATTAAAATTTCCTTTTATTATTTCTCCTGGAATACATTTTTCTCCAACAAATGTATATTTTATCTCGCCTTCTATTCCCTCAAAACTCTCACTCTCAAGCATCATATAATGGCAGTCCGTAACGACCATACCTCTTATTATATTTCCACTGTCTGTCCATACTTTAAAGCTCCCTGAAACATTTCCCCCTGCCTCTGTTTCAAGTGAGATTTCCGAGCTGTCACACTGTATAACTGACTGTTCATATTCAAATTTGCCATTTGCATAAAGATTTATCTTTTTGTTCATATAATCCTCCGGAAAAATGATTACCATTATTACTGATGGCATTAGTGGTTTTATTATATCACTTATCGTCTGTATGTGTAAAGGGGATTGATTTTTGTTGGCACTTACGGACGCAGTAATTGAGGTGCTATTTCCGACTCGTGGACGGCTCTCGCCTCGAAGAACATCGTAGCAGTACATAAGGGTGCGAAGAACGCACCCTAAGTGCTGACGATGTTCTAAACGCCACTCGCTGCAAATAGCACCTCAATTACTGCTGTGAGTGTGAAGTGGGTGTAAAATAAGAAAAAGAAATAAGTAAGAAATCTGTCTAAAACAAGTTAAAAAACAATAGAATAAGTCTGTGTAAAACAAGCTAAAAAACAATAGATAAGTTATAGTAAATATATTTTTATATATAATCTAAAGATAAATTTACGCAACACTAAGATTGATTCAACTCTTGATGTATATTGATAAAATGGATATAATGAGATGGTTGTGTTGTATATAAAGAATTTAACAGTGAAAGGATTTTATTATTATGAAAAAGATATCTGACAGAAAGCGTATCGTTGTTAAGGTGGGTACTTCTACGCTTACGCACCGTACCGGTATGCTCAATATTAGAAGGGTTGAACAGCTTGTTAAGACTCTTGCGGATCTTCAAAATTCAGGTCATGAGGTTATTCTTGTTTCAAGTGGTGCTATCGGTCTTGGAATGGGTAAACTGGGACTTAGGGAACGCCCGAAGGATACTCCCGGCAAACAGGCTTGTGCTGCTGTTGGCCAGTGTGAACTTATGTATCTTTATGATAATCTTTTTGCTGAATACAGTATTACTGTTGCACAGATGCTTCTTACAAAATATATACTCCTTGAGGATAGGAGAAAAAATGTGGAAAACGCTATGGAAAGGCTCATTGCCCAAGGTGTCATTCCTATAATCAACGAAAACGATACTGTTGCTATTGATGAGCTGGAGCTTGAGGTGGGTGAAAACGATTCGCTTGCGGCTACCGTTGCCGGTATCGCAAAAGCAGATCTTCTTATCATCATGTCCGATATTGATGGTCTTTACGATAAAGACCCGCACACATATGACGATGCAAAACTCATCCCTGTCGTCCACGAGATTACTGATGATATAAAATCACTTGCCGGTGGTGCCGGTACTAAACTTGGGACAGGCGGTATGATAACAAAATTAAATGCAGTTGAAATTGCATATGAATCTGACATTGATGTTGTTCTTATGAACGGTCAGCATCCTAAGACTTTGTATGACCTTTTTGATGGTAAGACTGTCGGAACGATTTTTTGTAAAAATGCGGATTGATAACTAAAAGGGGCTGTCGCATTAAGTATAATCTATACAATATGTATGTGTTAATAACAGATTTATTATCTACATATTGTATGAATAGTGCTTCGTGCGACAGCCC
>NZ_JAHLQE010000070.1 GCF_018918235.1 Eubacterium sp. MSJ-13 | reverse complement strand
TAGCAGCTTAGTAGTGTTATGAGCAAGTAGCAAAGCGGATTGCGAATATCCGCTTGACATAAATAAAATTATACAGCTATTGTACACAAATGTTGTGTATGGTAATAAGGATTCTGAATGGAGGATATTTTTTATGAGCAGTTGGAAAGACAATTTGAGAACAATAGACCCCTATGTGCCTGGCGAGCAGCCACAGCTTAAAGATATGATAAAATTAAATACAAACGAAAATCCATATCCGCCATCACCTAAGGTAAAGGAAGCACTTGAAAAGTTTGAACTTGATACACTGAGGCTTTATCCGGATCCTGATTCCGCACTTCTTGTAGAGGCAATTGCAAAGAGATATGGTGTGGAAAATGACCAGGTGTTTGTAGGAGTTGGTTCTGATGATGTACTTGCGATTGCGTTTATGACGTTCTTTAATAGTAAGAAACCGATTCTCTTCCCAGATATAACATATTCATTTTATGATGTGTGGGCTACGCTTTTTAACATTCCTTTTGAAAGACCGGCACTTGATGACGATTTTAATCTTGTGGCAGCAGATTATTATAAGCAGAATGGCGGCGTTGTTATAGCAAATCCAAATGCACCGACAGGAATCAGACAGGATGAGAGTTTTCTGAGGGATGTTATAGAGCACAACCGTGATGTTGTTGTTATCATAGATGAAGCATATGTGGATTTCAGCGGTGAGTCTGCCTTATTTTTGACAAAAGAATACGATAACGTGCTGGTCGTACAGACTTTTTCAAAGTCGCGTTCAATGGCAGGTATGAGAATAGGTTATGCTATGGGAAATCCTGAACTTATCAAGGCGATGAATGATGTAAGATTTTCATATAACAGCTATCCGATGACAAGACTTTCTGTTGCGCTCGGTGTTGCTGCGATAGAGGATGAAGATTATTTTCAGAAAACTACAAAGCAGATTATTGAGACAAGAGAGTGGACAAAGAAGAAACTTACGGAACTTGGATTTACTTTCGGGGATTCAAAGACGAATTTTATATTTGTAAAGCATGAGACAGAGGATGCTGAGGATATATTTGAAAAGCTTCGTGAGAAACATATATTTGTGAGACATTTCACAAGTGAGCGTATAAGGAATTATCTTCGTATTTCAATAGGAACGCAGGAAGAAATGGAAACATTTATTGAGGAGCTTAAAAACATATTGTAGAGTATGTGTGGAAGATTTGACAAGTTGCATTAAATAAAGTAATATCTCAATGTGTAAATTATATGTAAATTTATGGCTTGGCCAATCAGCGAAGCGGATAATGAAGTTTCGCCGCACAATAATGGAATACGATTTGAACAGTTACATCATACTGGAGGGTAAAGATGAAAAAAGTAATAACATACGGAACTTTTGATCTGCTTCATGTGGGTCATATCAATATATTAAGACGAGCTAAGGAGCTTGGTGATTATCTGCTTGTAGTTTTGTCAACAGATGAGTTTAATGCCATCAAGCATAAAAAAGCGTACTATTCATATGAGGACAGGAAGCAGATTCTTGAGGCCATAAGATATGTTGACGAGGTTATTCCTGAAAATACATGGGAACAGAAAATTTCAGATGTTGTTGACAATGATATTGATGTATTTGTCATGGGACATGATTGGGAAGGAAAGTTTGATTTCCTTAAAGATTATTGTGAGGTTGTGTATTTGCCAAGAACAGAAGGAATTTCAACATCTAAGATAAAAAATGATCTGGGGCTTAAAGGTCAGAAAAAGTAAGACTGATAAGACAGGAGAATTTGATGAAATATTTGGGACTGTTGGTGGCAACAGTCCCTTACAAGTGTTTAGAAAGGATTTATTAAGATGTTTATAAATAAGGTGAGGGCAAAAGTGGTGAGCGGATACCATGTGTTGAAAAATAATGCCAGACGAATATTAAAAAGAGCACCTAAGATGAAGTTCTTTTATGGCAGTTATTATAAGCACTGTCCGGTTGTTGAAAACAGGATATTATTTGAGTCGTTCCATGGAACAACAATTTCAGATTCGCCATTTTATATTTTAAAGGAACTTTTGTCGAGAGATGATGCGGATAAGTATGAGATTTATTACAGTACAAATCCGGAGGATTATGAAACGCATAAAAAGTTTATCGAGGCAAATGATATTCCGGTAAAGCTTGTGAGTATTACTTCGTATAAATATTTAAAAGTACTTGCGACTGCAAAATATCTCATAAACAATAGTTCCTTTCCTGTATATTTTATAAGAAAAGATGACCAGATTTATCTTCAGACATGGCATGGAACGCCACTTAAGACGCTTGGAAAACAGATGCGTAAGGGAATAGAATCCATGTATAATGTACAGCATAACTTTTTGCAGGCGAACTATCTGATGCATCCGAATGAGTTTACGAAAGATGCCATCATGGGAGATTATAATCTTAATCCGCTGTATACAGGAAAAGTTGCACTTAGCGGATACCCAAGAAACAGTATTTTCATGGATAAGGAAAAGGCATCACAGGTGCGAAGGCAGCTTGGGCTTGAGGATAAGACTGTATATGCGTACATGCCGACATGGAGAGGTACAAGCAATCATTCAGTAAATCAGAATGCTTACAGCAAGGAAGTTACAAAGATGATGAGCTACCTTGATAAAAATCTTAAAGATAATCAGATTCTGTATGTGAATTTTCATCCAATACTTAAAAATAGTATTCAGCTCGGTGACTACAAGCATATCAAGAGCTTTCCGGTTGAAGTTGATAAATATGAATTTTTGAATAGTGTAGATGCTCTTATAACTGATTATTCAAGTGTATTCTTTGATTTCTCAGTTACAAGGAAGCCTATAATACTTTATATGTACGATTATGATCAGTACATGTCAGACAGAGGAACTTATTTCGATATAAAAGAACTTCCTTTTGTAAAACTTTATGAGCTTGAGGATTTGAAGGAATGGCTTGTCACGGAAAAGATTCTTGATGAGAGTTATGATGACGGGGATTATTGTGAGAAATTTATTAAGTATGATTCTCTCGATGCCCCGGCAAAAATGCTTGACCTTGTTTTATATGGTAAGGAAGATGGAATGGTCGTTGAGGATTATTCTGAGAACAGACAGAAGCCAAGAAGGATAATACATCCTCAAAAAGTTGCTACACAGGGTGACTTTGAAGTTATCAAACAGTATACGAAGGATAATGATATCGTTCAGTTTGAGAAAAAATGGTTTAAGAAAAAAGTAAGCTGTACTTTGTATGATGGTTACAATTATGATTTTGATTATGTTATCATAACAAATACAACTCCAAGGACATATTGGGAGGAGTTTCTATATAAACTTGGTGTGAAGTCTGTAATGTCAAGATTGCAGGAGAGAGAACTTAAAAGAACATTTCCGAATTTAAAGGTTCAGACTCCTTATCTGCGTGAATTTTATGTTGCTGCAGAGGGATGTGGATTAAGAAATACACAGAGAATACCTGTTGAGTCCGATATAGAGAGTGGATTTGATGGTGTCACATTAAACATAAGAAATAAAGAGAGATTTGTACCGCTTAGTTTTATGATTCTTGAGAAAGATTATTCCATCTTATGTATGAGAGAGCTTTCTGATGAGGAGAGAAAGAGTGGTGTGATTCATGAGGACTTTAAACGCTGGCATGAGAGGATGTCTCCAGTTGGCAGATATCAGCTTGCGGCAGAGTTTGTTGACATGGAATCTGAAGAAAAGTTCATCGGAACTTTCTATTGTCCTGAACTTGCGAAGAAAGCTGATACAGGCGTAGAAAAATTTGATAAGCCAAATGCATATCTGCATCCATGTATGATAGAAAAAGTTGGAGATCCTGAAAGCATACGTTTCTATGAGGAAGGGCAGATTGCGGTTGTGCCATATTCAAGAAATGGTGACAGAACTATTTCTATAGTATTGTGCAGACCTAATAAGATAGTAGATGAGTATACTCAGGCTAAGATAAAGAAGATAAAGTCAAGCAAAAATACATGTACTGTATTTATGAAGATGAGGAAACAGGAAGGTCTTGAGATAAAAGATGTTGTCCTGAGATACAGAAGTGCACTTACCTATGATATTTCAGTTAAATATGATATTAAAGAAACAGATAATCATTATCTTATAACCGCATACATTAACTTTGATGAAATGAATCTCAGGGAGTTATATTGGGATTTGAGGATTCTTGCGGATAAGTATGGTATTGATAATGAGATTAGGGCAAGATTTACAAGTAACTATTGGAAGAATAATTTCTATCTTACAAACAGGCAGTACTCGGCAGGCGAGGGGCATATGACATTCCCTTATTATACAAAAGGAGGATGCCTTGCATTCCTTTACCGTCAGGATTCAGAATATGATGCATATTCGACAAAGATTAAGGAAATGACGGCGAGTGCGATATATGTGTTGTTTAAGCCTTTGTTAAAGCGAAGAAAGATATGGCTTGTATATGAAAAATTCTGCTCAATGGCACAGGATAACGGATATTATTTCTTTAAATATTGTATGGAGAATCTCTCAGAGGAAGAAAAGAAAAATATCTATTATGTAATTGATAAAAAGGCTCCTGATTATGAGAAGATAAAGCAGTATGATGACCATATAATCCAATTTATGAGTCTTAAACATGTATTGTATGTGCTCAGTGCTGTATTATATGTTGCATCTGATTCAAGAACTCATCTTTATGCATGGAGATGTAAGACAAGTCTTATAAGGTCAAAGATAGATAAAAGACCTATTTTCTTCCTTCAGCATGGTGTGACGGCACTTAAACAGGTCGGACCGTTGTTTGGAAGAAAGGGAAGTAGTCCTATGACATATTTTGCGACAACTTCACAGTTCGAGCAGGATATAGTTGTTAAATATCTTGATTATTCGGAGGGCAAGGCTCCAATCACAGGATTTACAAGATGGGATGTTCTCGAGGACACATCTACAAAAGATGATAAGCTTATACTGCTTATGCCTACATGGCGTTCATGGCTTGAAGAAGTAAGTGATGAAGATTTCTTAAAGAGCGAGTATTACAAAAATTACTCAAGTCTGCTTCAGAGTGAGCGTCTTGATAAGATACTTGAAGAACATGATGCGAGAATGATTTTCTATATTCACCCTAAGTTTGCAGGATACCTTAAAAACTTTAAAAAGACGGGCGAGAGAATAACATTGGTTCCATTTGGCAAAGAGCCGTTAAATGAAATCATGAAAAAATGTCATTTGCTTATAACTGATTATTCAAGTGTATGCTGGGATGTATATTATCAGAAGAAACCGGTAATCTTCTATCAGTTCGACCTTGATCATTACAACAATGCACATGGCAGCTATATTGATATGGAGAATGAGCTGTTTGGCAGACATGCGTATGAGAAAGAGGAACTTATAGACAATATAGAAGAATGTATAAATAATGACTTTGCGTTATTGCCTAAAGATGAGGAAGAACATCATCATTACTTTGAATATATAGATGATAAAAATAGTGAACGTACTTATATTTATCTAAAGAGCAAAGGTTATTAAAATATTGATGAATTTATTCGCAGCGTCCTTGAGATTTTATGGGACGCTGCGAATTGATATTTAAGATTTTCGCATGTGACACACTTAAGGCACAATATTAACATATATGTATGATACATTTTGATGTAAATATGGATGAGAAAGAGGTAATTTATGAGTTTAAGAAAACAAATAAGCTTGTTTCTGAGTTTTGCAATTTCTATAACATCAGTATGCCAGGTTACTCCTTTAAATAACAGCGTATCAGAAATTACAAAAAAAGCGGAAGCAGCGGAACTTTCTACGACAGCAACAACAAATCCTGATTCAACGGCAGATGTGGCAACGTCAGCCGCGGCAGAAGCGGATATGAGAGTGGTTTTTACAACAGATATTCACGGGCAGGTAGTAAATTATGATTACCAGTCAGAACAGGAAGTTGTCAGAGGACTGAATAAAGCGTATACATTGGTAAAGAAGGCAAGAAGTGAGGCAGGAGAGGATAATACTCTTACATTTGACCTCGGAGACAGTGTATATGATTTTACAACGGATTATATATATAACAGTGACCCCGAAACTTTGCAGCCGGTTTATAATGCTATGACCAAGATTGGATATGATGCGATAACGCTTGGAAATCACGATTTTGATTATGGTTATGATTATATTGTCCAGCAGCTTGAGACATCGGGGCTTATGGACAAATGCGTTTTGTCTAATGTATATAGTGCGGTAAACGGGAAAAGTGTATTTGGTGTAGAAAACAGGATTATTGATAAAAAGATAGTAAACGATAATGGGCAGACAATGTCTGTTAAAGTGGGAATTATAGGAGAAACAGTTCCTTCATTGTCCAGCAAAGAAGAGAAGCTGAAAGGGAAACTTGTAACGGAAGATATACTTGACAATGCCAAGAAGCAGGCTGCATCACTGAAAAAGCAGGGGGCAGATATAATTATAGCTTTGGCGCACTCAGGTTTTGGTACTGACAATCCCAAGAAAAAAGCGGGTGATATGGCATATATGCTTACTACGGTAAGTGATATAGATGTGGTGCTGGCCGGTCATCAGCACATAGATTTTCCGACGGCAAAGACGAGTGATGCACAGTATTCTTTGCCTAATGTTGATAAGACAACAGGACTTGTAAATGGCAAGAGGCTTATTATGGTTCAGGATAGTTGTCGTGGAATCGGAGTTGTGGATTTGAAGCTTAAAACTGATAAAGACGGGAAAATCGCAGTTGATGATTCAAGTTATGAGATAAGAAAGGTAAAAAAAGATACTGTAGCTGATGAGAATATTACTTCGACTATGGAAAAATGGGACAGTATTTTGAAAAAATACTGCAGCACTGAAATAGGTACGATTGCGGAAGGGGAAAGATGGAATAATTATTCTGCACTTCTTGAAAGCAATGATATCATGCAGGTGGTTCATAATGCACAGATAGATTATGCTTCGAGATTTGTTGCTGCAAACAGTTCCAAGTATGGAAATTATCCGATTGTGTCGCTGGCTAGGTATACTAAATACGGCGGAGAGGGCGGAGGAGATTATTCTGATATCTCAGGAAAGCTGATGGAAGGTAATCTTGATTCTCTGGCAAATTATCATAGATATGTATATATATATTCCATAACTGGAAAGCAGTTAAAGGAATGGCTTGAGTGGTCTGCATCAATATACCAGACTATTGGGACATCGAAAGATACTGAATGGAATGATATTGTAATATCTAATTATATAAATAAAGAGGGCGGAGATTCGTTGATTCAGGAATCATATTTTGGTGATTTAAGTGAATTTTTCCAATGCAGCGGTGTAGAGTATACGATAGATCCGAGTGTTGCACCGAGATATGATGTCAATGGAACTCTTATAAACAATACTAACAGAATAACTTCAATGACTTACAATGGAAATGATGTAAGTGATGATCAGATGTTTGTTCTTGTAACTGATAAGATAACTCCACATATGCAGTGTGATGCCAATATTGGAGTTAGTGACAATGTACTTCAGAGTTCACATGATAATCTTCAGGATGTTATAGAGGAGTATCTTCGTGATAAGGCTCAGATAAGTGATCTTAAATTAAATGTTTCACAGAACTGGAAACTGAAATTGCCGGATAATTATAAATTTGTTCTTGAAAGTGGAAAAGAAGGAGAAAGCCTTTTGCTTGCAAAAAACTGGTGCAAGAAGGTTTATGATACATTGGGTGTTTATAATTACTATGACTGTGATACGGGAACCCAGAGTACGGAAGATGATTCACTGCCATCGGTTGTTGTGTCTGAGACAAGTAAGGCTGATACGAGAAGCAGTGTACCTGTTAAGGTTATTGCAAATGCAAAATCGGGAATTACTTTAAAGAAGTATGTGCAGGGTGATTATGGCATGGATTCCGATATATGGAACATAAATCCTGCGAGTGGTGGAGCCATAACTATGGACTCTGATACTTTTGATGTCTCACAGAACGGTGTTTATTCAGTTTATGTTCAGAGTGGAAACGGAAAATCAGTAATTGAAAAAGTGGCGATTACAAACATTTATCCGACATCAGTTATTGCGCCTACAGTAAATGCAGTATCAAATATTGATGATGAAGTTAAAGGAAAAGCTTATCCAAATCTTACTGCAAATGTAAAAATAGGTTCAAAAGTTTACAAGGGAACTGTAAATGTCAAGGGAAACTTTACTGTTAAGATACCTGTTCAGAATGCAGGAAAAAAGATATCTGTCTATGTATCTGATAAGAGTGGTAAAAAGAGTAAAAGTACAAGTGTTACGGTTAAGAGAAAAGGACCTAATAGTCCAAAGATTACATCTGTTAAAAATAATGGTTTTGAGATAAAAGGAAATACAAACGATACTAATACAAAAGTATATGCAGTTATTGGAAATTATGTTTATGTCTCAAAAACAGTGGGTTCTTCTTATTATAAGAAGAGCAATGGATATAATAGTAAACTTAAGATAAAAAAGGTAAACATAGTTATAAAAGGTAACGGAGACTATACGATTGCCATACCTAACCAGTATTCAGGTACAAATGTATCGGTGTATTCTGTTGACAGGCTTGGCAGAGTAAGTCATGTAAGGAATAAAAAAGTATCAAAGAGTGCACCAAATAAGCCGACTATATATACTGTTTCAAGTGCAGACCGATATGTATTTGGATACATGCCAAATAGTGGAAAATGTACTGCGGTACTTAAGATTGGAACCAGACAGTACACTGCTAAGGCTGATGCAGACGGATACTTTAGGGTGACTACACCAAGACTTTATGCAAATACTACTTTTACGGTGTATGGAACAGATAAAGTCAAAGGGAAAGTAAGAGTTGGAGTATCAAAGTCAAAAACAGTAAAAACGGCTTCTGAGGTTTATAAAAAACATAGAAATACAAAGCTTCATATAGGAAATGTAACGAATAAAAGTTCTTATGTTACCGGAAAATGGGCAAATGGAAAAGCCACTGTTTATGTATTTATCGATGGAATTGTTTATGTAAGAAGGACAAGTGCCGATGGTAACTTTAAATTTAAGCTTAAAAAACGTTCAGCAGTTGGAACGGGCATTTATGCAACTATTAGAACAGCTCATGGTGAATCCATAAAAGCGATGAGAAAATGTGCGATATCGCTTGGTAAACCAAGTACACCGAATATTTATGGAAAACTTACAACGAGAACGAGAAAGATAATTGTTCTTACTAAGGAGAAAGTTCCGAGAGTTGTGCTGAGAATCGGAAAGAACAGATATACAAAGACAAAACCTAGTGGATATTCAAGTAGAATGCACAGATACCGTTATATATTCAATATAAGAAGATATCCGTACAGGACACATCTTAGAGCTTTTGCAACAAACAGTGCAGGAACAAGTCAGAGTAAATTAAGAATTATAAGATAAAAACATTACAGGCAGTTGCAGATTAAAGATTTGTAACTGCCTGTAAAGCCCTGTAAATACAGCGTTTTCAAAAAAATACAAAAAAAATTAAAAAAAATGAAAAAAGTTGTTGACAAACAGGACAACATAATGTAATATATATCTTGCGTCACGGGAAAGCGGTTAGCAAGTAAGGCGAAAGCAAGAAAGCAGATGACTCGGGGTGTGGCTCAGTTTGGCTAGAGTACCTGATTTGGGATCAGGGGGTCGCAGGTTCGAATCCTGTCACCCCGACTAGTGACGCATTAAACAAATAAAGCGGAACACATTTGTTTCCGAATGTGCGGGTGTAGTTCAATGGTAGAACACCAGCCTTCCAAGCTGGATACGTGGGTTCGATT
>NZ_JAHLQE010000163.1 GCF_018918235.1 Eubacterium sp. MSJ-13 | reverse complement strand
CACCCCCACTTATTGCTCTACGCAATAGAAGTGGGGGACTTCCTTGATAGTGTTAAATAACAAAAAATATCAGCATGTTTTCATATACTTTTATGTTTTGCGAAGAAAAAAACAGTACGAAAATATATCCGTACTGTTTTATACTATATAATCAGGCTGCACTAATATCTTCTGCCTTCTTCCTCTTTTCCAAGGAATCTCATAGCACTATGAATATCATCATCACTGTAGGATTTTTTAGCATATATATGAAGTCCATTCTTTCTCCTGCACTCAGGACATACAGCTCCGAAATCTATCGTTTTTCCACATATCTGGCAATGAATCGGTGTAATATGCTCACCTTCTTTATATTGAATCCTTCCTTCCCTAATCCATCTTCGAACCTTTGCAACAGGTATTCCAAAATGTTCTGCGACATCAATTTCCTTTACATCATTTTCCCTGATGTAATCTTTAACCTCCGCAAACAGATTCAAATCCTTACACTCGGGACAAATATCTTCTTTGTACAGTTTATTCAATATGCGTCCACACTGCTTACACTCATGTACATTTCCGTCCAGATTTTTATTACGATCTTTCCTTTCAATCCTCATGTACAGTCCCTCCAATCCATCTAATGTGTATAAAAACACTTCAGATTTCTTTATAAAAAGATAATACCATATAACTTCTAAATTATTTGCCTAAAAATTCTTTACCACCCATATATGGTCTAAGTGCCTCAGGAATACGAACATTTCCATCTGCCTGAAGATTGTTCTCAAGAAATGCGATAAGCATTCTAGGTGGTGCAACAACCGTATTGTTGAGAGTATGTGCAAAATACTTTTCACCATTCTCTCCACGGACACGTATCTGAAGACGACGAGCCTGTGCATCACCGAGATTTGAACAGCTTCCAACCTCAAAATATTTCTTCTGGCGTGGTGACCATGCCTCAACATCAATAGATTTAACCTTAAGGTCTGCTAAATCTCCAGAGCAGCACTCAAGAGTACGAACAGGAATATCAAGACTTCTGAACAAATCAACTGTGTTCTGCCATAACTTATCAAACCACATCTTACTCTCCTCAGGTTTGCACACAACGATCATTTCCTGCTTTTCAAACTGGTGTATACGATAAACTCCACGCTCCTCAATACCGTGTGCACCTTTTTCTTTTCTGAAACAAGGTGAATAACTTGTAAGAGTCTTTGGAAGTTCCTTCTCGTCAACGATAGTGTCAATAAACTTACCTATCATAGAGTGCTCACTTGTTCCGATAAGATAAAGATCTTCACCTTCTATCTTATACATCATTGCATCCATCTCAGCAAAGCTCATAACACCCGTAACCACATTGCTTCTTATCATAAACGGTGGTACACAATATGTGAACCCTCTATCAATCATGAAATCTCTTGCATAAGATATAACTGCTGAGTGAAGTCTTGCGATATCTCCCATAAGGTAATAGAAACCATTTCCGGCAACTTTTCCGGCTGCATCAAGGTCAATACCGTCAAACTTCTCCATTATCTCTGTGTGATAAGGTACTTCAAAGTCAGGAACTACAGGCTCACCAAACTTCTCAATCTCAACATTCTCGCTGTCATCCTTACCAATAGGTACACTTGGATCAATGATGTTTGGAATAACCATCATTCTCTCTTTTACTTTTTCCTGATACTCTTTTTCAAGTTCCTCTAACTCAGCAAGCTTCTCAGCGTTCTTTGAAACCTCTGCCTTCTTTGCCTCAGCTTCTTCTTTCTTTCCCTGTGCCATAAGTGCACCAATCTCTTTAGAGATTGATTTTCTTGAGGCACGAAGCGCATCCGCATCCTGCTTTGCCTGTCTTGACTTAGCGTCAAATTCTATAACCTCATCTACCAATGGAAGTTTGTCATCCTGAAACTTATTTTTAATGTTCTGTTTAACAACATCCGGATTTTCTCTCAGAAATCTTATGTCAATCATTTTTTATCTCCTTTTACTTTTCTTCAATTTAATCATAACTATCATTTTACACATATTGATGTGATATTGCAACTTATGATTTTGCCCTGTTTTCCAGAAAACATTTTTCAAACACATTGCTTCTCACTGCACCATAGTACATATCACCCTCAAACATCTCACAGCCTATCTTCTTTGCAAACTCTTCCTGCATAGGTGTATGTATTCCGCCACATGTAACAGTAAGACCAAGATTTTTTGCCATCTCTACAGTTTTACTTAAAATAATACATTCTTTCTTCGATGTCATATATTTATTAAAATATTCACCGTGGAACTTGATACCCGTCACACTTAATTTTCTGATAGAATGTACTGCAGTGTGGTCTGTTCCAAACCTGCTTATAACAACCTGATATCCTCCCGCACACAATTCCTCTATAGCCATCTCAAGCACCGTAGTCATATCGGCAAGATATCTTTCCTGAATTTCAATGATGACATCAGCCGGTTCAAGACCATTCTGCTTAACAACAATATCATCAATCTTCTTAACAATATTACGACTCGAAAGTTCACTTGCCGTCATCTCGATTGAAAATGGTACTATCTTATTCCCCATCTTCTTCCATGCACCAACGCTGCAGCATACCATGGATAAGGTTGCAAGGGCAAAACTGCTTAATTTTCCACCACGCTCTATAAGTCTCATAAGATCATCAGACTCAAGAACTTGTCCATCTTTTAACTGAACTCTCGGAACAGCTTTACAGCCAACGATATTATCTTTATCATCACAGATTCTAGGCATGTAACATATCTCAATATTATGATTTCTCACCGCATCATGAATCTGATTTATAATATCTTCTTCCTTAAACTGTTCACTCTTAAGATCATCTGTATAAATAGCATAGTGATTACCACGAAGCCCTTTAATACTTCTTCTTGCTATATCCGCCTTTTCAAGCATTTCGAGCAATTCACAGTCTGTTTCCTGAACAAGATAAATACCTGTAGTCGTTCCAAATTCTATATTTACATCTTTCTCCTCTTCACTCGCAACACTTCTTGCCTTGACCATTGATGACATCATCTTCAAAAGATCCTTATGGTGGTCATATTTCAAAAGCACAACAAAATAATCACCATCAACTCTTGAACATACACCATCCCTTGCAAGATTTTCAAGAAGTGTCTTTGAAAACTCCTCCAATATCTTATTGCTTATAGAAAAACCATAATTATGGCTAAACTTTCTAAACTCATTTATATCTGCACATACAAGTGCATAATGTTCATCATCTTTTCTTTTGCTCAATATCTTCTCAGCCGTATTCATAAATGACGCATACGGCATAAGTGATGTTATGTTATCCTCAGCCTTAGCTTGTGCTGACTTCGCCATATTAACAAGTTTATTCTGTTCTGAAATCTCCTCACTCTCTTTATCAAGATCTTTTGAAATTCCATCGACCATATCAACTATTCTGACAACAGTATAAATCTTGTCCGGTTTAGAACCACCATCATCCGAAACTGACACAGCACATATCTCAACATTTCTAAACAGAGCGCTATTATCCCTTATGCGGTAAATATAACGGCTATTTCCAACTTTTTCAATTCTCTCATTTAATCTCTTTTCAAATATCTTCACATCATCAGGATGGAAAAGTTCAAGAATGTCGGGGATATCTTCCGATGTCTGAAGCAATTTTTCTCTTGAAAAAGCCTCACCAAGACTTCCACTCATAGAAAACTTTTTCTCTTTAATATCATATGTCCACATAGTTTCCTTCAGATATTCAGAAACATATTTAAAACGTCTCGCATTCTCCTCAAACTCAGCTTCCATAACCTTTCTTGAGGTAATATCCATGAGAACACAAAGATACACATCATCTTCACTCTCATCATCAATCTTCCTTCCATTGACATACACCCATTTCGTGTGTCCCATCTTGCCGACAAGACGGTGTTCAAATCCTAGAAGTCCATGATTTTCAACAGTTGTACCAAATGTACTCATTACCATTTTCATGTCCGCCGGATGTATTATCCTGTCACAGTAATCTCCGAAATTCATATGAAATTCTGCTCTTGAATAGCCTGAAAGCATAAAATATCCGTCATTTGCATAGAGAATCTTCATATCTTTCATGCGTATCTTGATAACACCGCCCGGAATACTGTTTGCAATAACATCAATCTCATGTTTTGCCTTGAATACATTCTCAACATTATTCTTTGATTTTGTTATATCCTGGCATGAACAGAAAAATTTATTTTCCATCATATGTAAAAGGTTTTTAGCAGAAATAGACAGCCATGCAATAGTGCCGTCTTTTCTCCTTACCCTGCACTCAACCTTAACTATTCCACCTGCCGCAAACTGTCTTGCAATAAGATTTTTAACCTTCTGCTTTTCCTCTGGCAGAATAACAGCCATAAGACTATTATTATATTTTTCTTCAAATTCTTCTTTTGAATACTGTAAGATTGAATAAAATTTTCTGCTGGCGTATGTTATCTCCATATCACCACCTGGTTTAGAGATAAAGAACGCACACTCAGATACATCAATCAGCTTTTCAAAAATTTTTCCATCCATATTAATCCCCCTTTTCAAACCTAAGACAACATCTTGTCTGGCAAATATCTGATTATCATAGATTTAAAATCATCAAGTTTAACCGGTTTAAACAGCCAGTCATTCATTCCTGCATCTTTGTATTCTGCCTCAACACCTGTTATCGCATTTGCAGTAAGTGCAATAATAGGTACATTTTTACAATACTCTGATGACATATTTCTGATATGTTTTGTAGTCTCTATCCCATCCATTTCGGGCATCATATGATCCATAAATATCATATCATACTCCCGCCCTCTGCCAAGAGCCTTTAAAACTGCTGCACCACTTGAAAAGACTTCAGGACTGACACCAAATTCCCTCAACTGCGTCACAGCAACTCTTAAATTCACTTTATTGTCATCAACAACAGCAACTCTCACATCTTTAAGCTTTTCGATAGAAACATCATTTATTTTTTTATGAGTACTGCCAACATCAACTTCGGTTGCACTACTCAATTTTTTTCTAACAATATCTTTCGCAGGTTCATATCCCTCTTTAGCTATATCTGGTTTTTTCTCAAACAAAGCTTTGTAAACCTTAAACAAATCAAAAGGTTTTCTTATGTATAACTGTGGAACATCATTTTCAGAAAATACCGTATAAAATTCAAGTAATGCTATTCTTTCTATATTTCTTAATGCACTTTTTTCAGATAATATTTTTTTCACCCTCTGATAATCATTGTAATTATATACAAAAATCTTATCACTATCCGGATATATATTATACACTTGTCTGCCAATCTCGTCTATGGAATTGACACAAATTGTTCTTAAGTCAAGCTGTTTAAAAATTTCAAGTAACTGATTTCTGCTCTCATAATCATTTTCATATACAAAGACTATTTTATTCTTATATTTTTCCTTTGCCCGCTTTCTAATTTCAATATTTTTTTCTTCGACCACTCTCTGCCTTACTGTTGCCGTAAAACAGCTTCCTACATTGTACTCACTCTGAACCTCTATACTTCCGTTCATCATCTGAACAATATCCTTTGCAAGTGCAAGTCCCAGTCCTGTTCCTTCCCTCTTTCTGTTACGCATGGCATCAACTTGACTGAACTGGTTGAACAATTTGCCCATATCCTCTTTTTTTATGCCGATACCAGTATCACTCACTGCAAAGCTAAGCTCAATAACATCTTTATTTATCTTTCTTGAATCAATATCAAGTTTAATCTTACCCGAATCAGTAAACTTAACGGCATTACTAAGTATATTGACAAGAACCTGGTTTATCTTTGCACAATCCCCATGCAGATAAACAGGAATATCTTTCGACATCGAAACTTCAAATTCAAGTTTCTTATCAAATATCCTCGCAGCTATAACATTCTCTATTCCCTCAATAAATGTATCAAAACGATACTCCACTGGACAAAGTTCCATCTTTCCAGCATCTATCTTTGAAAAATCCAAAACATCATTTATAATCGAAAGCAGGGAATCGGCTGCCGTCTGTATAGTATTAACATACTCATGTTCAAGTTCAGTAAGTTCACACTTGCTTAGAATGTCTGCCATACCGCATATCGCATTCATGGGCGTCCTTATCTCATGTGACATATTTGCAAGAAATGTACTTTTAGCTTTATTGGCTTCCTCAGCAGCCTCACGCGCTTCAATCTCCTTGTGATTTGCCTGCCTGATAAGAATGGGATTTTGCAGAGTCATCTGCATAATCAGACACCCCAATGCACTACTCGCCCCTATAACAACAAGTTCAGGAATAAGCATCTGCACAAACATAGCCGCAAAACTTAAAAACATGAACCAGATAGTCACAAACTTATAACGAAGTTCCAGAATACTATCTTTTGAAAAAGCTTGAAAAATTGCCGCTGCAAAATAATATATGGTACACACTATAAGTACCGGCATGAACGGACCACGCCTATATCCACCGCTTACAGAATAGCTGAATAACGCATCCGTAAAATAATCCGTCCATATCATAACCTGCTCAACAATAGCTGGAACCGCCCACAACAACATCTTTTTTTCAAATTTTTCAATTTCTTTTGCCATAGATGCTATATAAACAAAATACATACATGGCACCAGATGCTGAAATGAATATGCCACCATCTGTCCAAAATAGTTTAAACCCACCATATTAGGAAAGTATCTGATAAGCACCATGCTTGAAAACATATCAGTAACACAGCATGCCAGACAAATTATCAGAAAATACCCATATACCCTTCTCGAAGGTTTGCTACGATCAGCAACCCGGTAATAATATATTATAAGCACTATCAGAACAACTGATGATGCAATGTAAAAATCATAATTCCAATTCATCCAGAGTCTCACCTCACCAAAAAAGTTAAACCCTTTTATCAAGGTCTAAATACCCCATACCCGATTATAATTTTAACATATATATAAAGTTACATCAATGATTCGTATCACCCGTAGATGATAAATTTTTGGTGGTTTACCTGCAAGATAACAGTAACGGCAAGTTTGATATTATCAAACTCCCAACTGACCTGCACACTTGTCTAATAATGCCTCACACCCTTCTTTTACATCCCTGTATGTGTCATCAAAGTTTCCCGTATACCACGGATCAGCAATATCTCTGCCACTACCCGCAAATTCAAGCAAAAGCGACACTTTTCCCTCCGGGTCATCGCCAAAAATACGCATCATGTTCTTATAGTTCCATTTGTCCATTCCTATTATATAGTCAAATTTGTTATAGTCACTCTTTGTGACCTGTGATGCAAAATGAGGCTGCATCGGTATGCCAAGTTCGTTCATCTTGCGAACTGTGCCTCTGTGTGGCGGGTTACCGATTTCTTCTGTGCTGGTTGCTTTTGAGTCGATGAAAAATTCATCGGCAAGACCGGCATGGTTTACCATGTCCTGAAAAACGAATTGTGCCATTGTACTGCGGCAGATGTTGCCGTGGCAAATGAAAAGTATTTTTATCATAGTTTTATTTCTCCTTGATTTGCCCCGGAATGCCCTTGTTTGCAAGGGATTTCGGGAATTTATGAAATGTGTGTATTGGATGACATCTTGGCAAAATAGGGCAAGATGATGCAAGTTATTGCGGGCTGTTAGTAGTAAAGTTGGTAGTAAAATGAGAGGTATTTACTACTAAGAATTTTTATATTTCAACAGGAACATATTCTCTAAATATATCACGCAACTCCTCAGAAGCACTGTCTTTAGACTCAAGCAGCCTTATTACATATTCAATGTAATATTGCTTTTTCCAACCAAACACATTTGGTAAATTAGTAGATGGTAAAAGTCCTTTATTATTTATCACCTTCAAGGCTGCAAGGTAATCTTTGTCATCAATAATTTTCTGTAATTCTTCTCTCACTTTATTATATTCTTCTTGTGGATTCACAATATCTACCACCCCATCTAAAGATGCTTTATACTCTTCTATCGTACTTGTTGGTTGATTACAAATATTATTAATCGTATTTTGACATCTTTTCTTTGCGAATAGTAATGATTGCTCCTCTAAATGTTCCTGCAAAAATTCAATTGTTTTTGCTTTTGTTTGTTCCAATAAATCATCCACATTTTCAATATTTTGTTTTTTTGCAACTAATTCAATAACTTTGGGAATCAAGAACAAGTTTTCTATCTCTGCAACTAATGGAACATATATTTTTTCTTTTAGCAGTGAGCCTATTTCTTCTTCCGTTCTTCTATCCCTGTCAACAATACCTTTTATTGTCTTATAATGAAGCATCGGTAACTTGTTGTATGCTTTTGTAGCTTGTATAACAGATGCACATCCTTCTAATGGCATAATACTATACTTTGGAAATAGTCTAGAATATAATTTTCTATCAATACTTTTATCCTGTGTTCCTTCTACAAATAAAACCCCTTGTCTGTTGCCCAATATTTCAAGTAACAAATCATCTGAAAACTCATTTGAATCTAACAATGCATAATCCCACTTCTGTTTGTCAATCATATTTTTTATCCAAACAATCTGTGTATTATTTCTAGTTCTCGCAAAATCCAAATTATGTGTTATATATAAATATACACAATCCTGTCTCGCAGACTCTATCTCATTCCAAAGCCTTTCTAATATTGAATTATGCAAATGGTTCTCTGGTTCATCTATAATAATTAAAGAATTTTCCTCTGCCGAAACCACCTCTGCAATAAAATGAAATATGGCTCTTTCACCATCACTCATCAAATTTCCGTTGTATGTTTCTGAAATTCCCTTTATACTCTCAACTTCAATTTTACCAGCACATATTTTCAATTTTCTATGTGTTATTACTTTTTCCCATATCTTCTTAATCTTTTCTAATTTTGTTTCGTTATCAAACTCCTAATCACCATCTTTATGCTTCTCTCGATATTCAATACTTTTTTCAAAGTTTTCTGTCATAAGTAACTCCATAAGTGGCTGATAGTCATCTAACATATGAATTTCTGGCTCATTCCCCCATCTACTACTTTTCTTTCCATATCTTTTTAGCCAATCTCTATTATCATTTGTAGTTCCATACAAAAATTTATCTTCTGCTTTCTTTAATTCAGTTGGACTCACATATTCTGGCATATTAAGAGATTTTTGTGCAGAGATTCTATGTATATTTAATTCAGGATTATTCTCATCAATCCATACACTCATTCTAGTTTTTCCAGCTCCATTAGCTCCTAGTAACACAATTGACTGTTTATCTTCAATGTAACATTCTTTATCATCAACATTGGGTATTCTAATTTTCATAATTGTTCCTCCATCTTTTATCAACACCTTATATTACATTTTCATACTTTATTACTTAAGATTCAATTTCCATAATATCATCCAATGTACAATTCAATACACTGCATATCTTCACAAGAACATCAACACGAACATTCTCATTTTTTCCCAAATGCGCCATTGCATTGGTTGTGATTTTTGCCTCTTTTACCAATTGCGTTTTACTCATATGTTTATCAACGAGTAGATGCCAAAGTTTGTCATAACTCACTGTCATAATAATATATCTCCCATTATCAAAACATCTCCTAGTTACATTATCTTATTTTATCATGCCAGTATCAAAAATCAATATTTTTTTGAGAACTTCAAGTTTTATTATGAAAAAGAAAACCATACCTTTGATAGTTTCCTACCAATAGTTATGGTTCTTAAAAACATATATTTCATAGTTATCCGATTTCTCACAAATTATTTTCCATAATTTTCAAATAATTTTCCGGAAATCCAATCAGATTCAAATCAATGTCATCCCTATACTCATCTATCACAGTTTCCACTGTTTGGATCAAAGATTTTTTACTGCTTTCATCTGGAAGTCTTTTCAGTAAAACAAGCGTATATGCAAATAATGAGTTGTTCTTTATCTCCGGATGCTTTCTCAAAAATGATGTTGTAAATTTTGCTGGTGGATTGAAATCCGTGTTATACATCCTTGCTGCATGTGCACATTTATTTCGTAATACTGACAGACAATGAAGATGATTTTCTAATGTATCCTTTCCAACTCCAACCTCACGGGCGATGGCATCTTTCTCTGAATAATACATAGAACTGTATAACTTAGACATATTAGAGAAAGACATTAATTCTACAATAACCCACAACGGCATTCTGCTGGAATATTTTATCTTGTGATGTTTCACAATCAGACTATCTTTATAATAATTTTTCTCCCTGCTGAAATTTTCCATAACTTCCTTGTAACCCTTTTTGTTATAGAAATTATTTTCATCATAATGCTGATCATACGGTGCTTCCGTGCATTTTGCTATTGAAAATCCATATGCTATCTGCGTCCTATAATATACTTCTGCCTTTTCGATATACCGCCGAAATGTATCACGCAATATTTCATCGACTTTATATAAATGATACACCGTTTCAAAAGTAGTTCCTTCAATATAGTCACTACCAGAAGGCTCTTGTCTGAATTGCAAAGCATAACCCGTAAAACGATAATAATTTACTCTTTTTAATATATCTTTTGCTTTTTCTCTATCGGCGACAATCATCCCGTGAGCTATTAACTTATCTAACTGTTCATCAAAGGTCAATGGTTTTTTCAAATCCATAAAATCTCTCCTTAACGTAAAAAAGCTGAGCACACGACTCAGCTTGGTCCCCAATGTCCAAAAGACTTCGGGCAACTCTGTTACATATAGTATATTCAAAACTCAGAAAAATTGCAATAGTTTTTATATTTTTTCCGCATTTTCATCGTTACAAGTTCTACTACATTACCTGTAAGTAGTCCCTTACTACTAAGGAATCCGCCCAACACCTTTGCCTTTATCCCACTTCCAGCCATGAGCCTTAGTAGTCTAAACCGTAGTAATTCCAAGACTTTCCGCCATATTATGCCGTACTCTGCCCCACTCTGCGAAGGTATGCATTATCATAAAACCGGAGTGCCGTGGCAGATGAATAAAACTCTAATCATAAAATTCTCCTATCTCAAAATGCCCTGTAATGCCGAGTTTTGCGTTGTTTTATCGGCTTTTCCGGGCATCGTATTTTTCTTGTTTATAACTACACTTTTTACAAAATACTTCAAAATGGTGCAATCGGGGGCAGTGTGTAGTAGTCAAATCGTAGTCAGTTAAGGGGGTTCAGACTACTGATGGGGTGTTCATTAATAGGAATTATTTTATATTAATGATTGCACATATCTAAGTAACTTTTCCATTAGTACTGTTGTGCTAAACTATAGTTGTAACACACCAACCTAATAAGATATAATATTAGGAAGAAACGAGGTATGTTACAAATGAACCAAAATTATGAACCAGAATTCAAGAAGAAAATTGTTCGTCTTCATCTTGAAGAGGGACGTTCCCTCAAAGGACTTGCAGCTGAGTATGGAGTATCAAAAGCAAGCATATCTAACTGGACAAAACAATTCCGTGAAGAATGCCAAACAAATGAAGAAACCAAAGCCAATTATGATTTCATGAAGGAGAATCTTAAACTGAAAAGACAGCTTGCAGAGCTCCAAAAGGAAAATGACTTCCTAAAATAAAGCCATAGACACCAAAGGTGGCATTGCATTCTTTGCGAAGGAAATCGATTAGAGGCTTATCGATTCATTCAGAAATTCAACAAGAAATTTGGACTTAGATGGCTTCTCAGAAAGTTTAATATATGCCCAAATGCTTATTATAATTATCTTAAAAACCGAAAAGCTGATTATCGTCGTCAGAAAGATGAAATCAAAGACTCTATCCGAAAAATCTATCACTCTCATGGTGGAGTTGATGGTTACAGAACTGTGCATGCATATCTTATTCGTAAAGGGTACGATATTAGCTGTTTAACAATTCACAAATATATGAATACCGAAATGCAGCTGTTCTCAATATCCAGAAAAAAGAAACCTGTGTATGAACATGGTATTGCTCATAAGGTTTATGAAAATAAGCTGAATCAAGATTTTCATGCAAACAAAATGAATCTAAAATGGTGTACTGATTTTACTTATCTATTTTTGACAGATGGTAGCAAGCGTTATAACTGTACAATCATAGATTTACATGATCGAAGTGTTATTGCAAGTATAACAGATAGAAATATAACCGCTGATTTAGCGAAAAGAACGCTTGAAAAAGCGATTCATTCACAGCCTGGAATAGATTTAAGTAAGCTCTTGCTACATTCAGACCAAGGAAGTCAGTACACATCCAAAGAGTTGACAGAATTCTGCGAGGAACTTGGTATCACTCAAAGTATGAGTAAAGCTGGATATCCATATGATAATGCTCCTATGGAAAGATATTTCAATACATTGAAAAATGATCTTATATATCAGCATTATTATCATACAGAAGACGAACTCTACACAGCAGTCGAAGAATTTGCGTATGTGCAATATAACCATGTGCGTCCGCATTCTTATAATAATTACAAAACGCCTTACGAGGCTCGCTACGGAGTTATATAATCCCTGTGGCAAAATATTAGGTCATAGTGTTACAAAAAAGCTTGACCACAACATATCATTTTGATCAAATAGCAGAAACCCCGGTAGTTTTCCATACCGACTTCTGTATAAGAACCAAAGAAAATATATATTATTTCAATATCTATTAGGCTAGAAAGTTTATAAAATCACAGAAAACGGTCACACAAAATGTGTGACCGACTATACACCTATTTAGATATATTACCTGTCTTCTTTGCACGATACAAACTTAAGTACTTTTTATATTTCTTCCTTATTATATTATCATATCACCTTGAACATATTCTGTTTCAAAGGCTTATCATCCGTATTCGAAATTCCCATCTCTTTTCTGGCATTTTCTAATCCTTGCATCTTCTGAAGTTCCTTTTCTGCATCCTCAAGTCCTACATGAGTATACACATTGAGCGTCACAGCTATATCCGAATGTCCCATCAAATACTGCAGTGTTTTAGGATTCATGCCGGACTTTGCCATATTGGAACAATATGTATGTCTGCAAACATGAGGGGTAATATTTGGCATCTGAACCTTATAGATTTCATTGTACCTGCTAACCATATGATTGAATCTGCGTTCCCAATGCATGGCTACAAGTGGCATTCCTTCCTTGTCCAGAAAAAGAAATCCCGTATAACCATCTACCACGTTTTCAACCTTATAATCTGGTCTATCCTCAATAATTGCTCGAAACATCTCTGTCACTTCATTTGTCATTGGAATAACCCTTGTTCCGGCATTGGTTTTTGTTGGCTCAATTACATACTCTCTTTTGGAAATTCTTTGCAGCTGATGATCAATATTGATGGTTCTTTTCTCTAAATCAATATCCCTCATCGTAAGTCCACAAAATTCAGATATTCGCATTCCTGTATTCAAGAATACATACACCACTTCATAATATTTACAATACACCACATCGTCATGCACAAACTTTAGGAATTTTCTCATCTGGTCTTTTGTAATTAACTCTATTGTGACTGTGTCATTTACCAATACTCCGGCAAGCCGGAATCCAAATGGATTCTTTACCATAATGTCATCATCCACTGCCATCTGAAAGACTGGTCACAACACTCCCCGGATGGTATGAATGGAACTGTAGCTTTTTCCATCTCCCTGCTGCACCCTGATAAGGAACAGCTTTGCATCGGAAGTTTTCACACTTCATATCGTCTTTTGCCAAATATTTCCTTCGCAGAATTATTTTCGCTGTAACTACTTTGACGCTCAGAGAGTCACTCAAATTGGCCTAAATATAAAAATACCAATATCCTCGTCTACGACGAGGATATCTTCAATACTTGTATGTAATATTTTGCTTAAAATCAACAAATTGTCTACGCTCGGCAGCGACTTTCCATGAATCCATTTATAAACTGCCTGCGGATTTTCAAATCCCATAGCCCCCTGAACATCCCTTACAGTATATCCATTCTTTTTCAACAATTCATTGATTTTACTTCCGGTCGCTTTTTGTTTAATTGATAAATACACAGGTTCCAAAATTATTCCTCCTAATCTCCAGCTCTATCACCACCTGCCAATATTTCAGAAAGTATGTTTTTCAGATTGCATAGTTTTGTTACTCCAAATTTTCCACACAAAACTCATCTATTATATTCAATATCGTATCATTATAATAAGTCACACCACCATGCGCATAACTTCCCTCCAACTCATAATAATGTGCTCCATGCCCGGTCTCTATAAGTTTTTCATACAAAATTCTGCTGTTTTCAACTGATACCACCGGATCAAATTCACTATGAATGAGCAGGACTGCCGGAAGTTTTATATCCTTTGTTACATACATCCCACATGATGCTTTTCTAGCGATTTCCTCATTTTCCTCTATCTTATCTACGCCTAGCAGTACCGCCGAAGGACGGACATCCATCCATGATGGCAACGGCTCTTTTGCACAAGTCGGTATATCCGTAGATGCACTTTCCAAAATCACTCCTGAAATCTTAGGAAGTTTTTCACACAAACCATGTTCACTAAACAGTACGGACATCATTGCTATATGTCCCCCTGACGAATTTCCCATAAGAAAAATTCGTCCCATATCAATATGAAAAACTTCGGCAACAGACGGAATAAATTTTAATGCATTACATACATCATCAACTTGTGCCGGAAACTGTGCAATATCTGACTCACGATATTCCATTGCCGCCACCACATAACCTCTTTTTGCCAGTTTAGCATAATTCAAAATATCATTATACATTTCCTGCTTATGCCATGCTGAACCTGGAATAAACAAAATTAAAGGATATTTTTCTTCTTTTTTCATTCCATCTTTATATGGAAAGATAATTTGCAAATGTCTTTTACAATTACCATAATTATAATATTCAACATCCTGTGAGTATAACCATCGTAATTTATCAGTTTCATCATCAATTTTAATAATCTTTTTCATTTTCCTCACTCCGATTTATTTCTATTTCCTATCACACTAATCCTATATCTAATCTTTTCTTAGTTGTCATTCTAACTTCTATATTTAAGTAACCACTTATACCGTATCTGTTTCTTTCTTAGATATACTTTATCCCTATTTTCATGTTGTGTCATTAAACCTTTAGTTTAAAGCCACTAAGCCATTTCAACCCTCCGTTCTTTATCAAATATATCTAATTTTCTCAAAACTGATGCATAAATATATTTCCGGTATTTTCATTACAACAATAATTACCTTCAATCAATCTACACTCCATAAATACCTACTTATTCAGCACTCCTTTTTCCCTTTCACCCCAGCCTAACCGCATCCCTCCTTCCCTCTATCTGCATCACAGCCTTAGCCGCCACCTCATAACTATCCCCATTTTTCAGCCACTTGACAACCTGTCCGTCCTGCAATATCAATATATTGGCTTTAGAATGACTCTCAATATTATATTTCTTTGCTGTGGCATCAAAAGTTATCTTGCAGTTGTTTCCTGCTATGCTGTTCATTCCTTTAAGGCTCTTTGCCCCTAATGCATCCATTGCATCACATGTTGTACCGATAGTTACGGATGAACTGCTTCCATCCCTGAGATTCCATGTAAGACCATGATATATTCCACTTCCATTACTTATCACTCCTGTAACTGCTTCACCGGGCTTATTTTTCTGTCCGTCCTTTTTATCATCATTTTCTTTTTTATCGTTGTCTTTGTCTGAACTCTTTTCCTTCTTCGTCTTCTTTTTTGTTTTCTTTTTGCGGCGCGTCTTCCTGCGTGTTTTTTTACGGCGTGAGCCATTTTTATTACTGTTATCATCCACATCATCATTGGCACTGTCATATCTGCTGCGCCTTCTGTCAGGCTGCCTGTATCCGCCGGTTATCCAGCCTGTCATGATAAATATCAATGCTAGTACATTTAATAATGTAAACAGATAAACACCTATCATCAAAAATGGTCTTAACTGTGTAAAAAGCAAAAGTCCAAGTATCATTTCAGCCGATACCACAAATGTAAATAATGTTGGCAAAAACATTGTCTTTTTTCCCTCAGCCATAAATAGCATTATCATTGAAAGGAAACATAATATTATCGGGACAGCTATCGCAGCTCCGCAAAATACCATTATCTTTGCTCCACCTGCCTCATTTATATACAGAATACTTTCTTTTATATTCCCCCATGTATATGGTGATTTAATAACAAAATCGTCAGAAAGTCCCCCTGTTTTAAAATATGTGTAACCTGCTTTTCCTCCTGATTTTAAAACTTCTATTCCCGAAAGTGTCATGTCTCCCGCACCAGCGTTAAATCTACAAAATGGAAGCAGCAGCGAAAGCAGTGCCAATAAAAGCAAAAGTCCTGCTATATTTTTAACCAGTCTGCCATGAGCTCTCATAAAAAATTTCCTCCTTGTTGAAAACATTTAATTATATTTTGGGATAGTGTGCTGTATCATAGTTTATGTCAAGCGGATATTCGCAATCCGCTTTGCTACTTGCTCATAACACTATTAGCTGCT
>NZ_JAHLQE010000117.1 GCF_018918235.1 Eubacterium sp. MSJ-13 | reverse complement strand
TTATGAGCAAGTAGCAAAGCGGATTGCGAATATCCGCTTGACTTTTCGTTGTACTAGATAAATTCTATGTAGAGAAAAGTTAATTTTTAGTTTTAAAGGAGTAGTAAATAATGAGTACAAAAATAGGAAAAGATAAAAAGGTTCTTGTTCTTGATTTGGATGGCACGCTTACCAATTCGCAGAAGGAGATTACTGATAAAACTCTGGATGCGGTTATGGAGATGCAGAGACAGGGGCATAAGATTGTGATTGCGACGGGAAGACCTACGCCGGGGGCGGAGCCTGTTGCAAAGAAACTTAAACTTGACAAGTTTGGAGGTTTTATCGCTGCGTTTAACGGTGGTCAGATTACTGACTGTGGTACGGGTGAGGTTATTTATCAGCAGACACTTCCTGAGGATATAGTTCCAAAACTGTTTAAGCTGGCGGAAGAACTTAATATAGGACTTGTATCTTATGACAAGACAGGGATAATCGCTGCGGACAGACCTGACAAGTATATCGACCTTGAGGCTAGGATAAATCATCTGCCTGTTTCATATAAAAAGAATATTATAGAATATATTGATTTCCCTCTCAATAAGTGTCTCGGAACAGCAGAGCCGGAGGTTGCTCCTGAAAAAGAGCAGGCTTTTAAGGACAAATTTGGTGACAGGATAAATGTGTCACGCTCCGAGCCGTTTTTTATCGAGATTACGCCGAAAGGAATAGACAAGGCGGCTTCGCTTGAACATCTCTGTGAGATAATCGGAAGTTCAAGGGAAAATATGATAGCCTGCGGTGACGGTTTTAATGACATATCAATGATAAAATATGCAGGTATCGGTGTTGCTATGGCAAATGCACAGGAGGAAGTGAAGGTTGCTGCTGATTATATAACGGCTTCTAATGATGAGGATGGTGTGGCACAGGTTATATATGAGATGATATTAAGGGAAAACGATTAGTATCTATAAGATAAAAATGGAAGAACTGCAATAGTGTTGAATGTCATGACATAAGCTTATTGTATTAAAAAATGAAAAACTAAAATGAGTTTAAGTGAATATCTTTCATCAATTAAATGAAAAAATTGAATGAAAGGTATTTACTTTTTTTTATATGTGTTTATAATGGTACTTGCAGTTGAGAAAAAAACATTATTAAGATGAATTTAATTCATCATGACAAGTAAAAGTGAAGAATAAAATGGAGGATTAACATGAATAACGGAATCGAAATCAGATGGCATGGTCGTGGCGGTCAGGGAGCAAAAACAGCAGCTTTACTTCTTGCAGATGTAGCATTTAAGACAGGACAGTATGTTCAGGGATTTCCTGAGTATGGTCCGGAGCGTATGGGTGCACCTATTACGGCTTATAATAGAATTAGTGAAGACAAGATCCGTATTCATTCCAATATATATACACCTGATTATGTAGTTGTTGTTGATGAGACACTTCTTGATTCAGTAGATGTTACGGCAGGTCTTAAGAAAGACGGTGCTATTATTATCAACACACCAAGGTCAAGAGATGAGATTAAAGAAAAACTCAAGGGATATGAGGGAAGGGTTTATACTGTAGATGCAAGACATATCTCAGTAAAGACGCTTGGAAAGAACTTCCCTAATTCACCTATGCTCGCAGCAGTAGTAGCAGTAAGCAATGTTATGCCAAGGGATACATTTATCAGAGAGATGAGAGCTTCATATCAGCATAAATTTGCAAAGAAGCCTGAAGTAATCGATGGAAATATGCAGGCACTTGAGATGACATTTGATACACTCGCAGAAGATATTGATAAGGATATGAGCATGAGTGCTTAATTTTAAATAGCTGACAAGAAATAAATGCCAAAAATAAGTTGTCCTAAGCCATGTAAAATGGCGATATGCTCTGCATCAAAAGTGCAGAGCATAACTTTTATTATAGTTTAAAATGCAAATAATAGCGACTTAAAAAGGCATGATTATTTCATTATTTATAAAATGACACAAGATTTAAAAAATATATTACAGTGTTAAGAAACCTCTTTATGCTATGGCATGATTAATATTGACTCTGTAATAAAGAAATAAATTGATTGGAGAAAAAAATGAGAACCGATATAACAAAGATAAACGAGACAACTCCCGTCGATGAGCTTACTGAGGGTCTTATGGTATTTGCCGGAGGAACTTCAAAGCTTTTTAATACGGGAGAGTGGAGAACAAATACACCAGTATTTAAAGCTGATTTATGTAAACAGTGCTTACTCTGTGCACCTGTCTGTCCGGATGTGAGTATTCCGGTTGTTGACGGAAAGAGACTTGATTTTGATTATGACCACTGCAAGGGCTGTGGAATATGTGCAAAAGTCTGTCCATTTGGGGCAATTGAGATGAAGGAGGGTGCGGAATAATGGCTATCAAAGAACGTATGTCGGGAAACGAGGCAGTATCATATGCTATTCGTCAGGTAAATCCGGATGTTATGCCGGCATTTCCTATAACACCTTCAACAGAAATACCACAGATGGTATCTACATATATTGCAAACGGCGAGATGGATACAGAGTTTATACCTGTAGAGAGTGAACATTCATCAATGAGTGCTGCAATAGGAGCAGAGGCGGCGGGAGCAAGAAGTCTTACGGCTACATCATCAGCAGGACTTGCACTTATGTGGGAGGAGCTTCTTCTTGCGGCATCAAACAGACTTCCGCTTGCACTTACACTTGTAAACCGTACGCTTTCAGGTCCTATTAATATTAACTGTGACCATTCAGACGGTATGGGTGCGAGAGATACAGGATGGATTCAGATATATGCAGAGAACAATCAGGAAGCATATGACAATTTCATTCAGGCATATCCTATCGCAGAGGATAAGAGGGTACATCTTCCTATTATGATATGTCAGGACGGATTTATCACAAGCCACGCAGTTGAAAATATTGAGCTTATGGAGGATGAGCTTGTAAAAGATTTCGTCGGTGAATACGAGCCTGAAGAATATCTTTTAAATCCTGGAAAACCTATAGCAGTAGGTCCTTATTCGGTGACAAGTTATGCTATGGAGGCAAAGAAAAATCAGGAGACAGCATTAGAGAACTCAAAAGAAGTTATACTTGAAGTGGCAAAGAAATTTAAGGAGATTTCAGGCAGGGAGTATGGACTTTTTGAAGAATATAAGACAGAAGATGCCGATTATATCATGCTTATCATGGGTTCGGCAGCAGGAACGGCAAAAGAGGCAGTTGACCATCTTCGTGAGCAGGGAAAGAAAGTCGGAGTATTAAAACTAAGGGTATTTCGTCCGTTCCCGGCAGAGGAGATTGCAGAGGCACTCAAAGGCTGTAAGGCAGTCGCTATTATGGATCGCTGTGAAAGTTACAATGGAAACGGCGGACCTCTTGGAAGTGAAGTTACAGCAGGACTTTATAGAAGTAAGGTAATGATAGAAGCCGTAAATTATATTTATGGTCTTGCAGGCAGGGATTTCACGGTAAATGAAGTATATGATATATTTGCTGAACTTGAAGAAGCAGTAGAGCAGGGAAAGAAAGTAGAGCAGTACCAGTATATCGGATTACGCAAATAATAGGAGGCCATAATGAGAGATTACAGTTTAAAAACAATGATGAATAAACCAGAGCGTCTTGCACCGGGACACCGTATGTGTGCAGGCTGTGGTGCGACGATAGCAGTTCGTGCCGTACTTCGAGGACTTCATGAGGGAGATCACGCAGTTATAGGAAATGCAACAGGCTGTCTTGAGGTATCTTCATTTATGTATCCATATACGGCATGGGAAGACAGTTACATACACAATGCATTTGAAAATGCAGGAGCAACATTGAGCGGTGTTGAGACGGCATACAAGGCACTCAAAAAGAGAGGGAAACTTCCAAAAGACGAGACATTCAAATTTATCACATTTGGTGGTGACGGTGGAACATATGACATAGGATTTCAGTCACTCTCAGGAGCAATGGAGAGAGGGCATGACATGGTATATGTGTGTTACGACAACGGTGCATACATGAACACGGGTATTCAGCGTTCATCAGCAACACCAATGTATGCAGACACGACAACAACACCTGTAGGAACACAGTCTAACGGTAAGATGCAGAACCGCAAAGACCTTGCAAGCATCATAGCAGACCATGATGTGCCATATGTTGCACAGACAACACTCTTACAGGATTTTAAAGATATTCACAGAAAAGCAGAGAAAGCAATCTACACAGAGGGAGCAAGTTTCTTAAACATCATGACACCATGTCCAAGAGGATGGAGATATGATGCGTCGGAGATAATGAAAATCTGTAAACTTGCCGTAGAGACCTGCTACTGGCCGCTCTTTGAGGTAGACCACGGAAAATGGATACTTTCATATGAGCCAAAGAAGAAACTTCCTATCGAAGATTTCTTAAGAGAGCAGGGAAGATTTAAACATCTTTTCAAAAAAGGAAACGAGGACTTGATAGCCCAGTTCCAGGCAGAGGTAGACAGAAGATGGGAAGACCTTCGGTATAAATGTGCTAGATAATGTGAAAAAATATAGGGAAATAAAGACAGGAGCATGTTGTATCAATTTATAGAAATGTTGATAACATGCTCTTGTTTTGGCTTTACATCGAAACATCACAATGTTAGTATAATTATATTCGTAATAAGAATTCTTGAACTAAATGAGGAGGGGTGGATATGCCGAAGGTCATAGGAATCGGAAAGCAAAGATATGATAATATAATAGAAAACGATTGTTTTTATATAGATAAAACAATGTTTATAAAGGAATGGTGGGAAAATCAGGATGATGTTACGCTGATAACAAGACCACGTCGTTTTGGAAAAACATTAAATATGGATATGCTTAAATGTTTCTTTTCAAATGAGTATGGGGACAGGATGGATTTATTTGAGGGATTTGATATATGGAAAGAAGAAAAGTATCGTGAACTTCAGGGAACATATCCAGTGATTTTTATTAGTTTTGCAAAAGTAAAACAAAATAATTATAAGGATGCCGTAGCAGGAATTAAGAGAATAATCTGCGATGAAGTTCAGAAATATTATTTTTTGATAGATTGGGATAGTTTGACGGACGAAGAAAAAAATAATCTTAAAAGTATAACATATAGTATGGATGATGTAACTGCACAGGAAGCAATAGCAAGTCTGTCAAATTATCTTAGCAGATATTATGGAAAAAATGTTATCATTCTTCTTGATGAATATGATACACCAATGCAGGAAGCGTATGTGAATGGATATTGGGAGGAACTTGTTTCGTTTACAAGGAGTTTTTTTAATGCGACATTTAAGTCAAATCCGTATCTTGAAAGAGCGATAATGACTGGTATAACAAGGGTTTCTAAAGAAAGCATATTTTCTGACCTGAATAATTTGGTTGTTGTCACTACTACATCAAGAGAATATGAGACTTATTTTGGATTTACTGAAGAAGAAGTTTTTTGGGCATTGGAAGAATACGGCTTATCTGATAAAAAGGCTTCGGTGAAGATGTGGTATGATGGGTTTACTTTTGGTGATAAGAAAGATATTTATAATCCTT
>NZ_JAHLQE010000080.1 GCF_018918235.1 Eubacterium sp. MSJ-13 | reverse complement strand
GCAGATGGAAATTTACACAAGTTATTTAGCGAAATATCAATGATACAATACACTAGCATAGTGAAAATTGATATTCATTGTACTTAACGGTTCTGAAAGGAAATTGCCAATGGAAAATTTTAATTATGAAATCGTGCAGCCGAGTGGAAAGACAAAAACCGGTACACTTGAAGCTCCGAACTTAGAAGCGGCAAAAGCCAAGCTAAGTTCAAATGGCAGTCTGATAGTAAAGATTGCACCGGCAAATGCACTGAACAAGGATTTGGACATACATATAGGAAAGGCAGTCAAACCGAGAGAACTCGGAGTATTCTGCCGTCAGTTCGAGAGTATATTAAACGCAGGTGTCACGGTTATCACAGCACTTGACATGCTTTCCAACCAGACGGAGAATAAATCATTTAAAAACGCCATCAAAAATGTAAGCAGTGAAGTTCAGAGAGGTGAGACACTTGCAGATGCCATGTCACATTATCCGAAGATATTTCCGGAGATTATGATACACATGGTAGCGGCAGGTGAGGCATCCGGAAGTATGGATACGACATTCAGCAGACTTGCCGAGCATTTTGAAAAGGATGCACATCTTAAAGGAATGATAGTTAAATCAATGATTTATCCTATCATACTCATATTAGTTATCGTAGTAGTAGTAGCTATTATGATGATAAAGATAGTACCTACATTTACGGCATCATTTGATGACCTCGGAGGTGGAGAACTTCCGGCAATCACTAAGTTTGTTATGTCGGTCAGTGATTTCTTTGTAGATTACTGGTATGTGATGCTGCTTATAGTAGCTGGTATCGTAGTAGCATTTAAAGCCATTAAAAATACAGACAGCGGTGCGATGCTTATAGGAAGGATTGCTTTAAAGATTCCGCTTTTTGGAACTTTAACCATAAAGACAGCGTCGGCGAGACTTACAAGGACGCTAAGTACACTGATGGCATCAGGTATACAGATGGTAGATGCCGTGGCGATAGTCAGAAAGATAATGACAAACGAAGTCGTAAAGAGGGCACTTAAAAAGGCTGAGGATGATGTTACACATGGACTTCCGCTGTCAAAACCGCTTACAGACAGCGGGGTATTTCCTCCTGTTGTATGCCATATGATTGAGATAGGCGAGCAGACAGGTAATATGGAGGACATGCTTGATAAGATTGCAGATTACTATGATGACGAGGTGGAGATGGCGACAGAGTCACTTATGGCTGCACTTGAGCCAATCATCATTGTTATTATGGCAGTCGTGGTCGTACCTATCATACTGGCGATAATGCTGCCAATATACAGTATGTATGACAGCATCGGCTAGGGATAATATACAATAAATACTTTAAGGGCTGTCACAACAGCATAGGTTAAAGTTTATATATAGCTATCTTAAGGGCTGTCACGACAGCATAGGTTAAAATCAGTTTATTATGTGTCGCCATGAGACATATGATATATAAAGAGTCTGGGGGCAAAATATCACAGGCTTAAATACCGTATTTCGGTATAAACTACAAATTAGCATTTAAAAGGAGATTTAAAAAATGAATTTTTTACAGACAAAGCTTAATGAAATGAAAAAAAGAAAGGAGGCTGGAAACAAGGGATTCTCTCTCGTAGAGCTTATCATCGTTATCGCTATCATGGCTATCCTCGTTGGTATCGTAGGTACACAGGTAATTCCTTATATCAATAAGTCAAAAGAGTCAAAGGATTTACAGATAATCAATAGCTTTAGTACAGCAGCAGTTTCATCATATTCTGAGAAAGCAGATGAATTAAAGTCAACAACTGGAGAGATTATAATTAATGTATATGCTGCTTCACAGACTGAGGGTGCAGATGACAATGCTAAAGCAGATGCAGCTACACTTGCTACTGAGATTAAGAAGAAGACATATACAGATAAGGCTAAGGTACTTGGTAATGAAGGAAAGATGAAATCTTCAGAAGGTAAGAAGATTACAGATATTAGGATTACAATTAACTTAACTGACAGAACTGTTAAGACAGAGGCAGTAGGTTCAAATGCATTTAAGGCTGTTGAAGCTGACTTATAATCCCAAAGGAGACCAACTAAAATGCCAGTGCAAATCACAATCTTACTTTACATAATTATATTCCTGTACGGTATCGTTATAGGCAGCTTCCTAAATGTCTGTATCTACCGTATTCCTGAAAAAGAAAGTATTATGCCGCGCTCACACTGCATGAACTGCGGTGCGACGCTGCACTGGTATGATATGTTTCCGGTGTTTTCCTATATCATTTTAAGGGGTAGATGTCGAAACTGTGGAGCTAAAATATCGAAGCAGTATCCATTGATTGAGGCACTTAACGGCATACTGTATGTTATCGTTTTCATGGCGAACGGTATTAACATAAACAGTGTGCTGTATTGTCTCATGACTTCTGTTCTTATTGTTTTGACAATGATCGATGAGAGGACATTTGAGATTCCACTTTGTCTTAACATAACATTGGCCGTTATCGGTGTGGTTATGTGTGTTATCGACAGACAGGATATCATCTCACATCTTGTGGGTATGGTATGTGTAAGTCTTGTATTATTTATAATCTATTTTTTGTCAGGTGGTCAGGCGATAGGCGGTGGAGATGTAAAGCTTATGGCGGCGGCAGGACTTATTCTCGGATGGAAACTTATAATACTCGCTTTTTTACTTGCGTGTATACTCGGTTCAGTTATCCATCTTATAAGAATGAAAGTAAGCGGTGCAAAGCATATACTTGCAATGGGACCGTATCTTTCACTTGGTATATTTATCGCAGCGTTGTGGGGAAATGGGATGATTGACTGGTATGTCAACATACTTTGCAGATAAGAAAAAAAAGGATATAAAAAGATAAATGTAAACATATATCCGGATTTTTTGAGCTTAGGGAATGTCTTAAAGGTGTTTATTTGTACCTGACATTTTTTAAGCTGAAAAAATCCGGCTGTAAACAGAAAGGAATAGAGATGGGTAAGAAGGTAGTAAGTATTGAAGCCGGTATATGGCTGACTAAGGTAGGTCTTGTTGACTATAAAAAATCATCGCCAAAGATTTATAAAGCATTTACATTCAGGACACCTGAACATGCCGTTGAAGACGGATATATAAGGGATAAGGAGGCATTTGCGGCAGCACTTGTAGATGCACTTCAAAAATATGGAATAAAAGAGAGAGAAGTTGTATTTACACTTGCATCATCAAAGATAGTTACAAGAGAAATCGCAATACCGCCGGTAAAGGAAAATAAAGTTTCTTCTATTATAGATGTGCAGATAAAAGATTATTTTCCGATGGATGTGTCCGACTATGTTATCAGCCACAGCAAGATGGGTGAGACAGAGAAAGATGGTAAAAAGCTTGTCAAATATATGCTTGTTGCAGTACCTAACAGTATTTTAAGCAATTACTACTCATTTGCTGAGGTCGCAGGTGTTAAGATTGAGACATTTGATTATATAGGTAACGGTGCAGTTCAGCTCTTAAAGAGCAGTAAACTGACGGATTTTATTGCAGTACAGCTTGAGGAACAGTCAACAGTTATCACTATAGTTCAGGATGACAAGATTACATTTCAGCGTATAACACCATACGGATTTGAAAATGCATTATCCGGTCTGCTTGATTATGACATATTTAATGTTGAGGATGAATATGAAGCTTATCAGTATCTGATGGATAATGAGCTGCTTTTTAGAACACCGAAAATTGAAAATGCTGATGAGGAAAGTGCAGCAGCACTTGAAAGTGCCGTTGAGGATATGAGGGATTCTCTCGGTTATCATTTAAATGTAGTAAATACGGCGTTAGATTATTATCAGACACAGCTTGGTGGAAAGCTTAAGGGTGAGCTTTATCTTATAGGTGATGGCTTCAAGCTTGCAGGACTTAAGAAGATGTTTGAAAATGAGATACCTATGCCAGTACACAGTCTTGACTATAGTTCATTTATAGACTTAAAAAACTGTAAAAATCTTAATGCGGACAAAGCAGTAAGCACAGTAGGATTTTTCTCCATCGTCGGTGCAACTATCGCACCTATTGATGTAAAGTCAAAAGAGATAGAGGAACAGCAGGATAAGAGTAAGGGACTGCATACAGCATATGTAGCACTCTCAGCATGTGTGCTGTTAAGCGTTGTTCTCATTCTTACCTCGACAGTAAGACAGCTTATGGCAGCCTCGCATCAGAAAGAACTTGATGAAGAGATTTCAAAAATGTCATATATAGAAAAGGTTTATGATGAAAATCAGCAGGCGAGACAGAGTGAGCAGCAATATGAGGCTGTTGATGCGGCATCAAAGACAAGTAATGAGAAATATCTTGTTTTGATGGGGGAGCTTGAAAGAAAGCTTCCAAGAGGAATGAAAGTAAGAAGTATGCAGGTAGATGGTGATGCGATATCACTCAATCTTACTACTGCAAAGAGAATAAAAGCTGAAAAACTTCTGGAAAATCTCAGGAGAGTGAAACTTATAAAAGATATTTCTACACCGTCGATAGCACAGAGCGGAGATGGCACGAGCGGTACGGCAAATGCATCATGGGAGTTTTCAGTTACGGCATCATATAATCCCGATGGGGAAACACAGGCGGAGGATTCTGATACAGGAAGTGACAGTACATCATCGGACGATGCAGGCAAGACAGAGTAAGCAGGAGGGAAAAGATGAACAAGAAACTTGATTTAAAAATGTCAGAATCTGACAAAAAACTTCTCATAATATTTTTAGGAATCTGTCTGCTTGCAGCATCATATTTCTTTGTATTTAGCAAAGGGATGAGCAAGGCTCAGAGCATAGAAACTGAAAATGAACAGAAAGAACAGAAGGTAATGCAGCTTGAGAGCAAGATAGCAAGAGAAAAGCAGATAAGAAAAGAGACAGCAGAGCTTAAAGAAAAGCAGGAGGAGATAAAAAATAAATATCCTGTTGATGTAACGGAAGAAAAAGCAATGTCTATATTTCGTGATATAGAGAAAAAAATTGATTTTAAGGTGAGCCAGCTTAGTTTTGCAAAAGGAAATTCATCAGGAAGTGCAGCAGATACTTCGACAACTGCTGACAGCAGTGATTCGGAGAGCACGGATTCAGATTTAGGAACTACAGATTCAAGTGCAGACACATCAGCAAGTGCAGTAGTACAGGGACAGTATATGGCAGTAACAGTATCATATACAGCTTCCTACAGCGGTCTTAAAAAGTTTAATCAGTATGTAAATAAAAATGCTGACCGTATGACAGTTCCTGCGATAACTTCTACATTTGACAGCGAGACAGGAAAACTTTTAGGAACGCTTACACTTAATGTTTATTATCTTCCTAATAACGGAAAAACATATGAAGAACCTGACACTACAGGTGTTGCAGATGGCGTTAAGAATATATTTGGTTCAAAGTAGCTTTAAAGACGAATTGGTTGAGGTGATATTGAATGAATTGTAATTGTACTGCGAAAAGAGATGATATTGAGGGAAATAAGCAGATGGAAACAAGTGAAAATGCGGGATTTACACTTGTTGAAGTCATGCTTGCAATGGCAATACTTGCAATTCTTACAATATCACTTTTAAATTATTTTGGAACATCATTAGCTTATAATACAAAAATGGCTGCCAGCCAGAAAGCCACACTTCTCGCACAGGAAATCGCTGAGGAACTTAAAGGGCAGGATACGCTTATACAGCCTGACGGAACTTCTAAGGATGTTTATACTGTTCCGTATCTAAGTGAATATGAGGTGACACAAAATAATCTGGACGCAGAAGGCAAAGGAGATATAAGCTTCAAAGGTGATGCGGATAAACTTAACAAAAATTATGATGTTACGATTGATGTGAAATCAGGAAAAAGTGCATGGGATAAGGCTAAAAAAATGTATGGGTTTGACAATACAAATTCTATCCTTGCAGTTGATGAAAGCCAGGATGATGATGCTTTATTGAATTTTAAGTCGGTTTATGCTTCGTATTGTGATGATTACAAGCAAAATAACGGTGCAGAGGTCAGCACGAAGCTCACAGATGCCGAGATAAAGTCGAAGATAAAAAGAACGATTGATATTGAGATAAGCAAAGGTATTTCAGAAACAGAGTACACAGTAAATATAAAGTATATTTATGTTGCAGCAGGACTTAATCCTGCTGATAGTTCGTCAAGTGATGAGAAGTCTTATAATATTTTGAGTGGTGTAAAGATATCGGAACTTAAAAACTTATTTATTTTGTACCATACATTTAATCAGAATGATTATATGAACATAAAAAATATGACTACAGACATAAATATACCTGACAAATTATATCTTGTGGCTCAGAAAAGGTCAGCGTCTGACAGTCTGCCGGCAAATTATAAGATGTATATAACAGGGCTTAATGTGACAAAACTTTACAGTAATATTGGAACAGGAGAGACAGTTTCTAACAACTCGCAGATTCTAAAAAAAATAAGCGAAACAGATTCGGGAAGTCCGATAACACCGAATAAATTATCAGATGATGATTTTGCATCAGTGCATACGGTAAACTTTAAGGTTTCCGTATATGAAAAAGGAAAAGCAGGGGTTACGGGAGCAAAGCCATATATAACTATTGATGGAACAAAGGGGGAGAAGCCGTGATGAGAAAACATGAATCTTTTGCAAAACAAAATAAAGGTTCTGCACTTATCGCAGTGCTTATAATCCTTACATTTGTCAGTGTAGTAGCTCTTATAATAACGAAGATAACCATGACAAATATTGAGATGAAGGAAGTGCAGAGCAGTACCAGAAAGAACTTCTACAATACCGAGGATATCATGGATATGATGAAAAGTGGACTTAGTGAAATATCTGCGAAAGCGGTAAAAGAGTCGTATTCAGATGTTCTTGAAAATTACAGCCTTTATATATCAGAGGGAAAAAATCTTCAGGAGCAGTTTCAGATAGAGTATCTTGAAAAGCTGGAGGAGAAATTCTGGGATAGCAGTGTAGCAAAAAATACGAGTACAGATGATATTGATCCAAGCAAAAAATTGTATACGACAGCGAAATACGATATAGATATTGTAAAGGACTGTATTGCAAAAAGAAATACTGCAGATGAGGCAAAAAGAGACTGCTTTAAGACAGGCGAGTTGGATGCAGAGTATGACATTGATTATAAAAAGGGTGTTTTTATTCTTAAAAATATAAAAGTTGCACATGAAGAAAGTTCAGGTTATGGAACTGAGATTAAGACGGATATTGTGTTTGAAGCACCTAAGATGGTGTTTGACAAAAAGTTTCAGACGGCAGCTTTTATGAAATATGCACTTATTGCGGATGATAGTATAGATGCAAGTGCAGATAATATAGCTGTATCTGGTAATGTATATGCAGGTGCAGGTGGTATAAAGAGTTCAGAAGCTGGCAGCACAGCGGTATTTAGTGGAGATACTATTATTACACGCGGCGATATTGTTTCAGGCAATGGAGCGTCACTTATAATAAGAAGTGGGAATGTGTCTGACTCAGGTATTTGGACACAGAATATAAAAACAACAGGAAAAGGCTCAAAGCTTCTGATAGATGGAATCAGTTATGTTGCAGATGATTTGTCGATTGATGGCGAAAATAGCAATGTGGAAGTATCAGGTGTTTATTATGGGTACAATTTTCAGAAAAATTATGGGATAAAAGAAAGTGACAGCCGAAATGATGCATCGTATAATAGTGCGATTATAATAAATGGAAAGAACAGTAAGCTTAATATGGAAAAGCTAAAAAGTCTTGTACTTTCAGGAAAAACATTTATTTCAAGAGGTGCAGGCAGCATGGGAAACTCTGATATTACGATGGGAGAATCAATTGCCGTAAGAACAAATCAGCTTGCGTATTATGTACCATCGGAATATCTTGATACCACATCGGAAAATCCGGCAGTAAAATTTACTGAAACAGGTCTTAAAAAATATGAAAATGCCATAAAAGTAAGCAAGATTTCAAATTATCTTGATAAGAAAAAACAGGTTGTACCATATTATTACAGTATGAGTGAATCAGTGGGTGATAAGAATTTATTTGTAAATTATTATCTTAATTTTAAGTCTGAGCAAAAAGCAAATGATTTTTTTGCGGAATACTATAAGGAGAATAAGAGTAAAGTTGATGCAAATGCAAGTATCTATGCCACGAAAGATGCATTAGTAGTAGATGAAAGTAAGGTTATTACATTGGGTGGCAATATATTATATAGAGAAAAATCTGACACTGAATTAAAGCAGAAAGTAGCATTGGGAGTTGATTCATCGGATTGGAATGTAAGTGGAAGTATTTTTACAAGTGCAGCAAATTATGCAAAGAAGTATAAAGCGTTACAGCTTGGACTTACAGCGGCACATGAGGGTGTAACAGATGACAATGTTCGCATAACAGATGGAAACAAAAAAGATGAACAGGAAGATAAAACGAAAAGTCCATTGTTTGATTATCTTGTAAATAAAGATAAAGTAAAAGAAATTGTCAATGCTAATGGTGATTCAGATAGAGTATGCAAAATTAAGGATGAAGATATAGGCTCGCTGCATCACAAGGTGATTATTCTCGTGGATAGCGACTATATTTTACCAACGAATTATACTGAGGGAATTGTTATAGCAACAGGAAATGTAACAGTACATGGAAATTTTAATGGATTGATACTGTCAGGAGGAAAGATAAGTTTGACAGCAAATGCCACTGTCACATCAGATGAGGTTCTTGTATCAGGATTATTTCAAGATACCTTGAAAAATGTTATTTTTAATGGAGTGATAAATGAGGACACTTATCTTTCAGCAGATTCGTTTGGTGGAGTTGAAATAGCAGATTATATATCATACGAGAATTGGAAGAAGAATGAAGAATAATCTTTTCTTTGCAGATATAAAAAGAAATTGTGAGGTGAAAATAGTGACAGAAAAAGATTGTAGATATCTAAAAGTAAAATTTTTAAAGGACAAAAAAGGTTTTACTTTTATTGAAATTATATTAGTCATGGCAATTCTTATAATATTTGCAAGTACAACAGTTCTTTATATGGGACATCTGCGTGATATAAATGTAAAAAAAGCAGCAAATCAGGTAGATACGGCACTTGATAAGCTACAGGTGAGGGCGATGAGTAAGGCAAAGACACCGTATATGTATATTTACCGCCTTGACGATGGCTGCTATATGAAAGTGCTGAATGAAGAAATAACATTGTTTGACACTTCTAAGTTTGATAAAAACGGCACGAAGATAGGGGCGGCTGCGATAAAGATTTATCAGAATGATGAAACCACAGCGGGTGAGGTTACCGGACAGAAATTTATTACCATAGTTTATAATAAATCATCAGATTTTAGTGATAAGACAAATGTTTCTACGATTATATTTAAAGGAAACAGTAAGCATGAGATACGGCTTATAAAAGATACCGGTAAACATATTTTGGAGTAAAAATAAGGAAGGAGTGTGGAAAATGGGGAACAAGGGTATAACGCTGGTTGAACTTATTATAGCGGTTGCAATTTCGAGTATTATACTTGGGGCTACGACACTTCTTGTAAAAACCGCACAAAATGATTACCAGTATACATCGGAAACTGCCGACCTGCAGTCGGAGTCACAGGTGCTTATGGAGCAGCTTGGCAAGTGGATAATGGAGGGAAACCGCATAAAGGTTAAAGAGGATGTTGGAAATCCTGATGAGCTGACGATATATTATATACCAAGGACTACAGATACAAAGCTTCCAAGTGGTGTGGCTCAGCCGTCAGAAAAGACAAAGAAAAAAGTGATATGGATTGATAATGGCAAAATGTATGTGAAGTCATTCGATAATATAGCATCACCTGATTCAGATACACTTACATATACACAGGCAGATGAGAAAGAAGATAACTGCATAGGTGAGCATATAAAAGGATTTTATGCGAAAACAGATTCAAGTACATCTGATGTAGTAAATATAAAACTGACACTCAGTCAGGGAACACACAAATATGAAGTAGAAAATGCGATTAAGGTTAGAAATAAGCTGAAAAAATAAGAAAGGGGCAACAGTTATGTTTAGAAAGAAAGTTAAATACATATGTGGAAGTCTTGTTTTTGTACTTGTACTTGCAGGTTGTGTGGGGTATGCACTGCATTTGAAACAGATGAGTGCGGTTGCAGAGCAGAAGGTTACGCGTGGAGTTATAGAAAGCCTTAATCAGTTACCTGATACGAAGAAGGTGGAGAATCCTAAGTATAAACGAGGAACAAAGGAAAATCCTTTTCTTATCCTTGAGATAGTTCCATATGAGGAGTATGCAGAGTTTGGGTATCAGATAAAAGGGTGTGAGCCAGTTGATGTTGAGCATATGTTTGGCCGTGGAGGGATAACTACAATAGGAACGAATGGTTCGGCTGAGGTAAAACAAGCATCACAGTGTTTTTTCTTTCCTGATGAAGAAGAGGGAAAATCCAAATATTATGATGGCGGAGAACAAAGTTTAAAACATTTTTGGGAAGATAAGACTTTAAATGGTTATTATGAAAAAACGGATTCAGGAGAGGGGTATTTTGAGCAGAAGGAAGATGGCAGTATTGTAAAAAAGGATGGTGGAGATATCATCTGGCATACTGTTAACGAATATGAAAAAGATGATTATAAGGGCATAGATTTTAATGATACTAAAACGATTTTAAAGGAAAATGGGGACAGGAGATATACAAAGCGTGAGTCTAAGAAAGACGATAATGAGGGGGGTGTTAAGACCACATGGACATATTACACTTACAAAAATAAAGACAATTTTTTGCTTAAGACGAGAGCATTAGGAAGTCAGGAACTGGCAGATAAATATTCGGTTGTTATTAAAACTATCACACCAAAAGAATTGAATGAAAATCCTGAGTGGATAACATATTCTAATCTTATATCAATTTCAAACAAAAGTCACGATAAGGGGCTTGTGGACTTGTGGAAGAAGTATAATCGTTTAGGTCATAAATCTGATACAACTGATTATAAAGATAGTTTCGTAGGAAAAAACAGGGATTTGTCATGGGAAGTTGTTGAGAAGATTTATAACAGGGCAACATTGGAAAAGGATTGGGCAGGAGTTATAATTGACCGTAGCGTGTATGATGGTGCAGAAAGTGGTACGGGAAAACAGGTAACATTTGATGTAAAGGATTGGAATCTTAATTCAGTAGGCGATAAATATACAGAATATGGAAGCAATAATAATGTATATAAACTCAGTATTATGCTTTTAAGTATGGATTATAAGGTGTTTAAAAACCTTTATTATGATAAAAATAATCCAGTGATAAAAGATGGAAAACTTACTATTCAAAGCGGAGATGCAGCGGAGTATTGGACTTTTTATACATTTTATGTTGTAGATCCTTCTCAAAAGGATATATGGGGATATAGTCATGAATATGATTACTGGATGAATAGTGAAGATAAGACACAATTGTGGAAAAAGTATAATTTTGCGGGAAATATGACAGGTGGTCCAAATTCAGGAAACTGGATACAGGGGCATGTATTTACATATCCGGGTGATATGCCTTTAACACAGCGCTATAATAATGATATAGGAGTTGATCTTTCAAGATTTACGGATTTAAAAGATTATTTTGAAGCTAATAAAAAAACAAATGGTGATGCTAAAACTGCTGCTGTTGGTATTCAGTATATTTTGCAGTTTTTGCGTGACAATGATGAACCAGATGATGAGGAAAAAAATACTATAAATATTCTTGATCTTGAACCAAGTGTTAATATGGTAAAGGATGATAGTAAATCTGATGAAAAGGCTATAAAACCTGAATATTATCTGACAGAAAAGTATGTCCGGATGCTGCTTGCTGATTTTGATTCTGAGATTAACATTACGCATATGACAACTGCGGAATATATCGGAAAAACTGAGGATATAAACAGTAAGTATGACATGATCTTTATGGGGCTTGATGACAGTGCATATAATAAGGATTCAAATGGAAAAACCGTGTGGAATGATTCATCTATGAAGGGAAAAATTTATTTCCATACGGGTGATGTGATGACTAGTACTGAGAGAAAAGTTAAGAATGATGGTTCACAGGATCGTTCAGTTCAATTTTTGTGGTCTGAGAATGATAATACAGGAAAAAAACATATTACACTTAGATTTCCGGGAAATGACATAACAAAAATAAAAAAAGCTGAACTTAAAGATTTTGCAAGATCAGGTAAGCCTATAGTGGCAGTGACAGATTTGTACAATAATAACGAAACAGTTATAGACAAATATTCAAATGTATACGCTTTTATTAAAGAAAACAAATCAAAAGGTGTTTACAGCAGTGCAGACTATGATGGATTTACAAAGGCTTTAAAGGTAAATAAGGCTTCGGTAGAGTTTACGGAGACACCGACAAAATATGAAGGTACGACAGATAGTTCAAATAAAATAAATGATAGTTCGTATCTTCCAAAGAACAGTGCAGACCAGTCGGTATTAAAGTTTGCATTTAAGGTCAAGGATGAATCTAACAGCAAATATAAATATAATATTTATATTGATCAGAATCAGGATGGGAAATATTCTGATGATGAGGTTTATTATACAAGTGATGAGTTTTCAGCAGACGAAGCCCAGAGTTATACATGCAGACTTTCAAGGCTGTTTTTAGGTGTCGTGGAGTGGAAGATAGAAGTCTATAATGCAGCAAACAGCAGTATAAGATTTGTAAAAACAGGATGTTCGGCAGCAAAGAGAAGTGACGGTGTTGACAAAAAACAGATAAATGTTCTTCAGATAATGCCTGCAAAAGGAGACTATAAGGGTGGGCTTAATCTTGAAACTAAAACATTGTTTACACAGTATTATGATAAAATACAGGCTTACAATATAAATGTCAAAGCAATTACAGTAGATACATTTGAGAGCTGGTTTAAAGATAAAAATGAGGGAAAGATATTTTCTTTTGATATATCAGGTGATTTGAGTGATGCTAATCCAAAAAATTATACAGCTACACTTAAAAATAAACTTAAAGATTACAATATGCTTATCTTTGGATTTGGAGATACTTATTATGGAAAGAATATTTCAAATGCCTATGGTGCTGTTGACTATATTAAGTATTTTATAACATTAGGAAAGAGTGTATTGTTTACACATGACCTGTCATCAATGAATAATGTAAAATCGACTGATTTTGGTTATGTTGTTAATGCACAGCTTCGTGATGTTATGGGAATGAACCGATATAAAGCAATAAGTAACCAGTTGTCATCTAAAGAAAGAGAACAGCTTAAAAAATATCAGAGTGAGCATGATGATTATGATACAGTTACCGATATATCAGGTAATGAACTTTATGAAAAGCATGGTTTCACATATTTTGCCATGAAGCGTTTGGGTGACAGAAGTTATTGGAATCAGTATAAGCAGAAGATGCCTTATAAATATATGATAACAGGTGTTGATGGAAAGCCGCTTAATTCTTCTGATTATAATGCTGATAAAACAGGTTTTAATAATGGTAATGATATTACGACAAAAGCAGGCAAGATGAATGATGGTCAGGTTACGTCATATCCATTTAAGATAGACAGTACATTAGATATCAGTGATACACATGGTCAATGGTATCAGCTTAATATGGAAGACCCAGAAGTTACTGTCTGGTATTCGCTTATAGATGATGGCGGTAAGAATGATGGAAGTTCTACAAATTATGCTATATCACCATATGATGCAGCAAACAATTATTACATTTACAGTAAAGCCAATGTTTTCTATTCAGGTGTAGGTCATTCTACTGTTACGGGTGATATGGAGGCAAGACTTTTTATCAACACAATGATAGCTGCCTACAGAGCTGCGTATCAGCCGCCTGTTGTAGATATCTTAAATGAAGAAGCAGAGCTTACTGATATAGACAATACAACATATCAGATTACTAATGCGCAGGAATATGACTTTGATGCTTCAAGTGGAAACACTGTTAAAAAAGAAGATGGTGGAGAGACAAATGTGCGTTTCAGTCCTGTAGAGCTAAATGCAGTAAAGACGAAACTTGATTGTACGATTTATTATCCTTCAACATCAGCAGGTGATGATGGAAGCGAAAAAGGCTGCAAATATATCGATACTATATATGATGCAAAAACAGGTCAGGAGATAAAAGCAGAGAAAAATGAAGATGGAGAGTATGTATTTAAAGATCTGCAGAACGGTCATGAATACTATTTTAAATATGATTGGGCGAAGAATGGAAGCAGTGAGGAGATAGACTACAGCCAGATTAAATTTAAAATAAAGAATGACAAGTCAGAAGAACCGGGTTATACTACTTTGAATATGCTTCAGGGACAGTTATTTGCATTAGACTAGTCAAAAAATAAAGCGTAAAAAGGATAGTTAGAGATAGCTGTCCTTTTTCGGCTTAAAAACTTTGTATGGAGGTGTTAAGATGCCAAAAACAGTCGCGATAGGTGTACAAAATTTTGAAAAAATAATAGAGAGGAATTATTTCTATATTGATAAAACACATTTTATAAAAGAATGGTGGGAGAGTGGTGATGAGGTTACTCTGATTACCCGTCCGAGGCGTTTTGGTAAAACCCTTAATATGAGTATGCTGGAAGTGTTTTTTTCTATAGATTATGCAGAAAAGTGGAACTTGTTTTCCGGACTTTCTATTCAGAATGATGAAAAATATAAAAAATTGCAGGGAACTTATCCGGTTATAAGTTTATCATTTGCAAGAATAAAAGAGACTGATTATGGAAAGACAAAAACAAAGATATGTGAGGTGTTGCGAAATGAATATATAAAATATTATTTTTTGCGTGACAGTGATGTACTTACTGATGCTGACAGAGATACTTTTGACCGCATTTTGTCGAAAGATGTAGATGAAACTGATGCAACATCAGCGATATATCAGTTATCTGATTTTTTGTACCGATATTATGGTAAAGAGGTACTTATACTTTTGGATGAATATGATACGCCTATGCAGGAGGCTTATGTAAACGGTTTTTGGGATGAACTTACAGCTTTTACAAGAAGTTTTTTTAATTCCACTTTTAAAACAAATCCATATCTTGAAAGAGGAATAATGACAGGGATTACCAGGGTTAGCAAAGAGTCTGTCTTTTCTGACTTGAATAATTTAAAAGTAGTCACGACTACATCAGATGAGTATGCGGATTCTTTTGGATTTACGGAAGATGAGGTGTTTACGGCATTGAGGGAGTATGGATATGAAGATAAAAAAGAAGAAATAAAGAGTTGGTATGATTGATTTGTTTTTGGCTCTAAAAGGGATATTTATAATCCGTGGTCGATATTAAATTTTCTGGATACCGGAAAAATCAGAACATATTGGGCAAATACAAGTTCTAACGGCCTTGTTGGAAGGTTGATAAGACAGGGAAACCGTGATCTTAAAACAACATTTGAAACATTACTTAACAGAGAAACGATTTATTGCCCTATTGATGAACAATTAGTATATGATCAGCTTGATAATGACAACACAGCAATATGGAGCTTTCTTTTAGCGGGTGGTTATCTTAAAGTGGTTGATTATCAGGAGAGCATAGATGAGGAAAGACCGGCGGTTTATGGACTCAGGCTTACAAATGGAGAGGTGGCTGCTATGTTTTATGGTATGATAAGAAGCTGGTTTAATGCAGCCGGAAGTGATTATAATGATTTTGTCAAGGCTTTGCTGGTTGATGATATTGAGGCAATGAATGAATATATGGAGCTGGTGGCAGAAGAAATATTTAGCAGCTTTGATACAGGGACAAGACCATCAAGGATGCAGCCAGAGAGGTTCTACCATGGTTTTGTATTAGGGCTTATAGTGGAATTGAAGGACAGATATATTATTACATCAAATCGTGAAAGTGGATTTGGCCGTTACGATATTATGTTGGAACCAAAAAATAAAAAAGAGCGCGCAATAATTATGGAATTTAAGGTATTTAATAATAAAAAAGAAGCAAGTCTTGAAGAAACTGTACAGTCAGCATTGAAACAGATTGAAGAAAAAGATTATGCAGCATCATTGATAATAAAAGGGTTTCCGATGGAAAATATTTATAAATATGGATTTGCATTTGAGGGAAAGAAAGTTTTAATAGGATGAAAAATACATTATTCAACTTAAAAAACAAAAAATTTATTTTAAGTTGATATAAAAGTTGCATAAAAATATAAAAAGTTATATAATACGATATATCAAAGTTGCACAATAAAAGGAGGAAAGTTTTTAAAAAATTTATAAAAACAGGGGGAATTTTTATGAGGCACATTAAGGTAAAGTATAAGATGTTATTTATTATGGTAGGAGTTCTTGCCATATTGTTGTATGGAACGATATTTTCTGCTACATGTATGAAGAACATAAGCAGTAAATCGGTCAATGAGATGGAGAAAAGCATAAGGGATTCGTATGATGAAAATATTAAGTCAGAAGTTTCAGCAGCGGTATCTGTCGCAAAGCATTATTATAACCAATATAAAAGTGGTATTCTTACAGAGGAACTTGCGAAGAAAAATGCTGCTGATCAGATTCGTGATATGAGATATGGTGACAGCGGATATTTTTGGGTTGACCAGTCAGATGGAACGAATGTTGTACTTCTCGGAAGTGATACTGAGGGAACAAACCGTATGGATACTGAGGATTCCAAAGGCTTTAAGATGGTTAAAGAGATGATAGAGCAGGCGGTTAAGGGGTCTGAGGCTTATGTTGAGTACTATTTCCCTAAGGAGGGGGAGACAGAGCCTTCACCAAAGCGTGGGTATACATACTATTATAAGGAGTTTGACTGGGTTATCGGAACAGGAAACTATACAGATGATATAGATAAGACGGTCGCTGAGCAGGAAGCATCGCTTACATCTTATTCAAGCAGCAGAACAAAGGTGTATATAGCAGTAACAGGTGCTATAGGAGTTGTACTTCTTGCACTTATAGTTATTATCATTATAAATATCATTAAACCACTTGAGGCAGTCAGTAAGGAAATGAACATTTTGGAAAATGGTGACTTTACAAGTAAGATAGATGATAAGTATCTTAATAGAAGAGATGATTTTGGTATACTTGCAAATGCACTTGAAACTATGCGTTCAAATCTAGGTGGTCTTATTGGAGAGGTAAAGGAAGGCGCCGGAGAGATTAAAAATGTTGTAACTGATATAAATTCCAATATGGACAAGTTAAATGGAGAGATAGAGGAAGTTTCAGCTACGACAGAAGAAGTTGCAGCATCTATGGAGGAAACTGCTGCTACGACAGAGAGTATAAACACAATGTCGCATGAGATAGAGGATGCAGCTAAGAATATAGCACAGAGAGCACAGGATGGTGCAAATAAGGTTGAACTCATATATAAGAGAGCAAAAGAAGGCAAGGAGAATGCAACAACTATCAGAGCTAAGGCACATGAGACCAAGAAAGCTATGAAGAAAGAACTTGAGAGTGCAATGGAAGAAGCAAAGGTTGTAGACAAGATAAATGTACTCGCAGATTCTATCATGGGAATTACAGACCAGACAAACCTTCTTGCACTTAATGCATCTATTGAGGCGGCAAGAGCAGGTGAGGCAGGAAAAGGATTTGCTGTTGTAGCTGATGAGATAAGAAACCTTGCAGAGCAGTCAAAAGAAAATGTTGAGAATATACAGGGTGTTACGGCTGCTGTCAGAAAGGCAGTTGAGAATCTTAAATCAGATGCAGAGCATATGCTTGAGTTTGTTGAGACGGATGTTACAGAAAGTTATCATAAGTTTGATGAGCTGGCAGGATATTACAATAAGGATGCATCAAATGTAAATGAACTTGTATCAGATTTCAGTGCTACATCCGAGGAACTGCTCGCATCTATCTCATCAATATTAGAGTCGATAAACAATATAAGTATTGCTGCTGATGAGAGTGCAAACGGAACGACAAATATCGCAGACAGAACAGTTTCGATAGCTGATAAGTCGTCAATCGTAAATGAACATTCAAAGACAGCAGAGGAGAGAGCAAATAAACTTAGTGAGGGTGTTGCTAAGTTTGTAGTTTAGGCGTATGAAGTTATGCTTGGAAAGATTTCCGGCACAGCAGCGAAGCGAATAAATATTTACTTGCAAGATTTATAATACAACAATTTAACACTATCAAGGAAGTCCCCAACTTCTATTGCGTAAAGCAATAAGTGGGGGTGGGGACTTGCTTGTATCAGAAGGGGTACAAGCCCCTTCTGATATGCTGCGATAGCAGCTAATAGTGTTATGAGCAAGT
>NZ_JAHLQE010000129.1 GCF_018918235.1 Eubacterium sp. MSJ-13 | reverse complement strand
AGATGTTAATAACAGATTTATTATCTACATATTGTATGAATAGTGCTTCGTGCGACAGTCCATTAAGTTATATTATTCTGTAAAAACTATTTTCTCACAGCGTTATCATAAAAACGAAAATAATCAGGTCTGTGGCGTGACTGTGTGTATTCAAACATTACACCGTCACTATTGTAGGTCTGGCTGCTTACTACAGCCACACAGTTATAGTCATTAGTATTTAATTGTAAATATTTTTCATCAATCTCAGTCACCTTTTCAACAGTCATTATCCTTTTACTATTTACAATGGTCATATGTAGTTCTTTTTCAAGATATTCATAAATCGATTCACCAGCAATTTCTTTTGTAAGTCCCGGTACAGCTTCTTTTAGAAAATAGTTGTGATTGACGATAAGCGGCTTGTCGTCAAGATAATGTATTCTCTGTATGTAATAGACTATCGTATTTTCGGCAAATCCTGTTATCTCAGCCTGTTTTTTATTTATGCATAATTCCGTAAATAAGGCTACATGGGTATAGGCATTCTGACCATTTCTGGCAGATGATTCCTTGAAGGTTTCTATTTCTCCTATCGTAAAAGCAGTCTGCTCAGAGGGCTGATAAATATTTCTTACACCTTTTCCCTGCATTGTCTGTACATAACCGTCGTTTACCAGAAGACCTACTGCACGACGCAGAGTGTTTCTTGAACAGCCGTAAGTCTGGATAAGACTGTTTTCAGACGGCAGAAGCTCCTGATAACTAAATGTATTGTTTTCTATTTTCTGTTTGAGATCTTTATATATATCTTCGTAAATGCTTTTTGGCATTAGAATGTCCCCTTTCTGCAAATATTTATTCTTTTAGTCCTATTGTTATTGTCGGTGTCTGGCAGGGCAAGCCAGCGGACAGCAATTTGTATGTAAACATACACTGCTATCTGCTTTTGCCCCCGCATCACATTATATAGCCGCAAAAGAAATTGTTCAATAGAGTTTCTAAAAAGTTGTTTAAACAAATTCACAAAAAACTGTTGACATGTTTAAACAAGTGTGATATATAATATATAAACAACATGTTTAAACAACTTCAAAATTTTATGGAGGGATGAAAGATGGGTAAATATACGGAGGATTCCAAAGAGCTGCTGCGGCTCGTAGGAGGAAGAGAAAATATTGCAGCAGTATCACATTGTATCACGAGAATGAGATTTGTCTTATCTGATCCGGCAAAGGCTGATATAGAAGCTATTGAAGCCATGAAGGTGGTTAAGGGAAGTTTTACTCAGTCGGGACAGTTTCAGGTTATCATAGGAAATGCCGTAGCTGATTTTTATAATGATTTTATAGAAGTGGCAGGCATTGAGGGCGTTTCTAAGGATGCCGTAAAACAGGCGGCAAAGAAAAACCAAAATCTGTTACAGAGGATAGTTGCAGCACTTGCTGAGATTTTTGCACCACTTATACCGGCAATCATAACGGGTGGTCTTATCCTTGGATTTCGTAACTGTATTGACAGCATATATCTTTTTGAGAATGGAACAAAGACTTTATGTGATATAAGTCAGTTCTGGTCAGGCATTGACAGCTTTTTGTGGCTCATCGGTGAAGCGGTATTTCATATGCTGCCTGTTGGCATATGCTGGTCTGTTACTAAAAAGATGGGGACTACACAGATGCTTGGTATCGTACTCGGTCTTACACTTGTCTCAGGACAGTTGTTAAATGCATATTCGGTAGGTACAACGGCGGCTGCGGATATTCCAAAGTGGGATTTTGGTTTTGTCAAAGTAAACATGATAGGATATCAGGCACAGGTATTACCGGCAATTCTTGCAGCGTTTGTACTTGTATATCTGGAAAAGTTCTTTAGAAAGATAACACCACAGGTAATATCAATGATAGTTGTACCGTTCTGCAGTCTGATACTTGCAGTAATGGCGGCACATTTTGTGGTAGGTCCGATAGGATGGAAGATAGGTTCTGCGATTTCATCAGTTGTTTATGCTGGAATAACAGGTTCGTTCAAGGTATTATTTGGAGCGGTTTTTGGCTTTGTATATGCACCGCTTGTAATCACCGGACTTCATCATATGTCAAATGCGATAGACCTTCAGCTTATTGCCGATTATGGCGGAACGATGCTGTGGCCGATGATAGCATTATCCAATATTGCTCAGGGTTCTGCTGTTCTTGCAATGATAATTCTCCAGAAGAAAAATGCGGCAGCTCAGGAAGTCAATGTTCCTGCAAGCATTTCATGTTATCTCGGAGTTACAGAACCGGCAATTTTTGGTGTAAACCTTAAATACGGATTTCCGTTTGTTTGTGGAATGATAGGTTCAGCAGTTTCAGCAATCGTCTGCGTTGCAACAAGCACTACTGCCAACGCTATCGGAGTAGGAGGTATTCCGGGAATACTTTCAATCCAGCCAAAATATATGGGTAGTTTTGCAATCTGTATGCTGATAGCGATAGCAGTTTCAATGACACTTACATTAATTGTGGGAAAGAAAAAGCTTACATTGAAAGATATTGAGGGAACACAGGGACAGGATGATGTGTCACAGGTAAAAGGTACAGCGTATAAATGTCCGGGTGAGTATAGTGACAGTATGGCAGCAGACACAAAAGCGGTTGATAAAAGTAATGAAACAGGCAGCAGGGCAGATAGTTCAGAGAATAATGAAAATGTTTTAAAGGCATTTCTGACAGGAAATGTAATTGATTTAAAAGAAGTAAATGACGGAGTATTCTCCGAGGGTATTATGGGTGAAGGATTTGCAATCCAGCCTGAAAATGATGTTTTATATGCACCGGCAGATGCAAAAGTTACCGTTATGATGGATGATTCAAAGCATGCATGTGGTCTTGAACTGGACAATAAGATGGAAGTATTATTACATATCGGAATTGATACGGTTGATATGAAAGGTGATGGATTTGAGTATCTTGTCTCATTGAATCAGAGGGTAAAGGCAGGAACACCGCTTATAAGATTTGACAGGGAAAAGATAAAAGCGGCAGGTCATCCTGATGTTACGGTATGTGTGATAGTAGAGCCGGGTGATGCTAAGGATATTAAATTTAATACAGGAATACATGCAAAAGCTGGAAAGACAGAAGTTGCGAGGTTTTAAATCAGAGCAGAAATGGAGGTCAATATGAAGAATAATTTCGGAGATAAAGTGGTATATCAGGTTTACCCTAAATCATTTAATGATTCTGACGGTGATGGACATGGTGACATTAAGGGGGTTATTGAAAAACTTGATTATCTTAAAGAGCTTGGGATTGATTATCTTTGGATAACGCCGGTATTTACATCGCCTATGAATGACAACGGATATGATGTTGCGGACTATTATAATATAAATCCAAAGTTTGGTACTATGGAAGATATGGATGAGCTTATTGAACAGTGCAATGCACGCGGGATAGGTCTGATGCTTGACATGGTGCTAAATCATACATCAACAGAGCATGAGTGGTTTAAGCGAGCTATGGCAGGTGAAAAAAAATATCAGGATTATTATATATTTAAGGACGGCACGCCTGATAAACTGCCGACAAACTGGCAGTCTAAATTTGGCGGTACGGCATGGGAGTATGTCCCTGCATTGAAAAAATGGTATCTTCATTTATATGATGTAAGTCAGGCGGATTTAAACTGGGACAATAAAGAAGTGAGGGAAGAACTCAAAAAGGTGGTTCTTTTCTGGAAAAATAAAGGTGTAAAAGGCTTCAGGTTTGATGTTATAAATGTTATATCAAAGCCTGCCATATTTGAGGATGATACGATAGGTGACGGCAGACGCTTTTATACAGACGGACCTCATGTGCATGAATATCTGAAAGAACTCGTGGCGGATACGGGAATAGAGGATATGATAACAGTGGGAGAGATGTCATCGACATCTTTAGAAAACTGCATCCGCTATTCTAATCCAGATGAAAAGGAACTGTCAATGTGCTTTAATTTCCATCATCTCAAAGTTGATTATAAAGATGGAGATAAATGGTCATTGATGCAGCCTGACCGTATGGCATTAAAAGAACTGTTTGAAAAATGGCAGGAGGGTATGCAGAGAGAGGGCGGATGGAATGCGTTATTCTGGTGCAATCACGACCAGCCACGAATCGTATCAAGGTTTGGTGATGACAAAGAATATCTTGATAAATCAGCAAAAATGCTCGCCGCATCAATTCATCTGATGAGAGGAACTCCTTATATATATCAGGGTGAGGAAATCGGAATGACAAACGCACATTATGATGATATTTCAGAATATCGTGATGTGGAAAGTCTCAATTATTATAAGATACTGCTTGAACAGGGCAAGAGTAAAGATGAGGCGTTAAAGATACTTGAGGCTAAATCAAGGGATAATTCAAGAACACCTATGCAGTGGTCGGCAGAGAAAAATGCAGGATTTTCAGAGGGTGAACCTTGGATAAATGTGGCAGCAAATTATCAGGTCATAAATGTTGAAAATGAGATTGGCAGTCAAGATTCAGTATATGCATTTTATAAGAGACTGATAGGTCTTAGGAAAGAGAAAGATATTATCTCAAAGGGAAGTATAGAATTTATCGAGAAAGCAAATAAGGATGTACTTGCGTATAAGAGAGAGTATGAGAATGACGAACTTGTGGTCTTAAATAATCTTACTGATGGGAATGTTGTTATAAAAATGCAGCAGGAATGGCTTGAATATCGTAAGCTTATCGGAAACTATCAGGATATAAAAACAGATAACGATAGGGCGGAGATAGTTTTACGACCATATGAAACAGTATGCTTTGAGAAGCAGGTAAACTAAGCTTTTGTTATTATTAAAATTATATTAATCCTCATTTCCTATGGAAATGTTTGGAGATAAATTAAAAATTTTGGAAGTGTAAAAAGAAATATCCCGTATGTGGCTATTAAAATATGGTCTATCCGGGATATTTCTTTTTGTGTGATATTTATTCTGTTGTGGTCAGAAGGTATTTTGTCACCAACTGATGCCGCAATTTTCTATATTGCTATCTGCTTTTGAGCCTTATATTATATTTGTGATTGAAAAAATATATAGTTGCTGTTATTCTATTTAAGAATTGTTTGTTTTTTAATACTATCAAGGAAGATTACCACTTCTATTGTGTAGAGCAATAAGTGATTGGGGGACTTGTTTGTATCAGTAGGGATACAAGCCTATTCTGATATGTTGCGATAGCAGCTAATGGTTATGAGCAAGTAGCAGAGCGGATTGCGAATATCCGCTTGACATTGGGAGGTTTGCAATAAAAATGGTTTTTGAGAAAAGAATTATACCGATATTAGATCCATGGAAAGGTGTTAGGTTCTGCTGTTATATAGTATAATCTAAATAAAATAGTATTCTATTTAGTGTGGATTATGCTGGTGTACTGTATCGATTTATTAGATGTATGCAGTATTTGTAGTAATTTCGTAAAATAAACAGATTTTAAGAAATGGAGATAATAATGAATAATCCTATAAAAACATTGACAAAGAGAGAATGGTTCATCTGGATTGGCTCAATAACAATAGTTATAATATCAAATCTTGCGACCAAAGATTTTGACTTGCTCACGCTTGTTGCGGCACTTACAGGCGTAACATCACTTATTTTTGCTGCAAAAGGAAATGTGTGGGGACAGGTGCTTATGATACTGTTCAGTATTCTTTACGGGATAATATCATTCCGTTTTCGTTATTGGGGAGAGATGATGACATATCTCGGAATGACGCTTCCAATGGCTGTGTGGTCCACGATAACATGGATTAAAAATCCGTCAGAAAGTAATGGAAATGAAGTGCAGATACAGTCTTTAAATAAAAAACATATAGTGGTGCTTTGTATAAGTGGAATAATCGTTACAGCAGTTTTTTATTATATTCTTAAATGTTTTAATACACCTAATATTATTTTTAGTACGATTTCGATAATCACAAGTTTTCTTGCAGCATCACTTACGATGCTCAGGTCATCGTATTATGCAGTATGGTATGCTGCGAACGATGTTGTTTTGATAATATTGTGGGTGCTCGCATCACTTAAAGACCCGGCATATATTCCTGTTGTTGTGAATTTCAGCATATTCTTTATGAATGATATGTATGGATTTATGAGCTGGAAACAGAGGGAGTTAGAGCAGGCAGAGGTTTAGGAAAATACAAATACTAACGCAGGTACGCTTTCGCTACCCGTCACTTGTAACAGTACTAAGTCAGCAAAATACGCTGCCTAAGTGCTGATGGTGACAGAAGTGCAATGCTAATACTATTTGTTATAGTTGTACAATTTAACACTATCAAGTAAGTCCCACACTTCTATTGCGTAGAGCAATAAGTGGGGGTGGGGACTTGCTTGTATCAGGAGGGGT
>NZ_JAHLQE010000045.1 GCF_018918235.1 Eubacterium sp. MSJ-13 | reverse complement strand
ACCCCCACTTATTGCTCTACGCAATAGAAGTGGGGGACTTACTTGATAGTGTTAAATATTATTTTTTATAAATTTTCAAAGATAATTTATAAAGAATATAATAACAAAAATAATATCAGTAGTCTTTCAAAATAAAGACATATATTATAAAATAAAGACAAAAGCCGATATTGGGATAGAGAGAGGTGAAAACATGTTAGAAAAATATATTGAAGATCTGAATTTGTTTTATGATGCTACAAGTATACCATTTTGTGTATTTGACAATACACTGAAAGATTTATACAGATGTCCTCATATGAAAGATATGGAATGTTCAGCAGTTACGATGAAAGCCTGTTGTGACAGGCTGGCTATAGTGCCTTTGGATAAGCATTTGCCTGTGTTCAGTTATTCAAATTTCTGTTTCTTTGCAATGCTTAGGTTGGATAAAAATATCAACATACTTTTTGGACCTGTTATTTCTATGCCTATGACATATAGAGAATTTGATAAATATAACAAAAGCGTGATAATAGCTGAAGATATGCTTCACTTGTATAATGTTTCTCAGAGAGGTCCTTTAATGTCATTATCAAGGTTTATGAATAATATATTGATGTTTATAAAAATAATGTTCAATGAAAATATAAGAATGGAAGATATTTTGACGAAAGAAATTGAATTTTGCGAAAATGATAATGGCAAAGAAAAGCATAAATCATCTGACAATGCGGAAATTCTTGTAAAAAAGGCATCAAATTTTCAAAAACAGATTATATACTACATGAAAAAGGGGAATAGTTCAGCCATAAAAAAAGAATTTCATGATACGGACTTTTTTAATTATCTGGCATTAAGACCTATGACAGCAGAGGAAATGATACAAATTTTTTTTAGTTATATTATTATATGCTGTGTTGCGGTTATGGAATCGGGAGTAGATACAGGTAAAGCTGTACAGATATTTGATACATATAGTTCTAAGGGGAAAATTATTAAAAATGTCAATGAGTTAAAGGCTGTCTGCAGAAATATATCTATTGATTATTGTAATGAGATTGAAAATTTAGAGAAATTTGACACAGAATCATCTGTAGTCAGAAAATGCATGCATTATATTCATAATAATATTCAGTCTAAAATATCAGTAAATAATCTGGCTGAGTATTGTGGAGTGAGTGCAAGAACGATAAGCAGACATTTTGAGCAATATTGTGATATGTCAGTCGCTAAATATATAATGAAATTGAAGCTAAAAGAGGCTGCTTTTTTACTTGCAGATACGGATATGAAGCTTTCAGAAATAAGTAACCAGCTTTCTTTTTCATCGCAGAGTCATTTAAATAATGCGTTTAAAGGTGAGTATTCATGTACACCGCAGATGTATAGAAGTCAAAAATGTCAAGGAAAGAGAAAATAGAATAATTTCAAAAGCCGTAGAGAATATATTTTTTTCTACGGCTTTTTTGGAAAAAAGAATTTTGTACATATGGAATCAAATTTATTTTTTCTTGATATGAATTTCTGGTATAGCCAGATTATCATAATTTACGGAAGAATGTTCACTCTTATTTTCGGTCGTATCTTCATGGGTCTTGTTTGTGTGAACCTCTGGAATTGCAACATTGTCAAAAGTTAAATTATAATCATGTTTTTCTTCATCATATTTTTTGTCATTTTTCTTTTTCCATTGAAACATAAAAAATCCCTCCATTAAAAATTGTTATAGTATATTGATGAAAAATGTAATAACAAGACTGTTGATAAAATCTGCAAATAAACTTCCGATAAGCGGTATAAGAAGGTAAGCTTTCACTGATGGCACATAGCGGTCACAGATCGCCTGCATATTTGCCATTGCATTCGGGGTAGCACCCATACCAAAACCACATGTTCCGGCTGAAAGTACGGCTGCGTCATAATCCCTGCCCATGATATTAAATACAATGAAATATGTGAATGTACATATAAGCAATGTCTGGGCGGCAAGCAGAATGACAAGTGGCAGTGCGAGGGAAGCAAGTTCCCAAAGTTTTAAAGTTATCATTGCCATTCCAAGAAAAAGTGAAAGACAGATACCACCGAGGTCGTTTATCTCACCCATATGAATTGTTCCTTTACCGGAATATTCGGTAATATTACGCATAAGTGCAGCAGCGAGCATAGCACCTATATAGATAGGAAAAGTAAGACCTGTCTTTGTGAGAAAATACGAAAAGATCGTACCAAGACCTATAGCAAGTATAAGCTGGAATACTGCGGCTGCGTACATATTTGTATGACGCTGGTGTTTTTCTTCATCTTCAACAAGAAGGCTGTCATCTTCGTTTGAAACTGTGTTCATAAGATTTCTTTTTTCGATGAGGCGTTTTCCTATAGGACCGCCCACAAGACTTCCGGTAATAAGGCCGAAAGTAGCAGCAGCCGTACATATAGTGGTTGCACCTTGAATATTAAAATCTTCAAGAACAGGACCAAAAGCACCGGCAGTACCATGACCACCGACCATAGGGATTGAGCCTGTACACATACCGATAAGAGGATTTAATCCAAGCAGCTTTGAAAGACCTACAGCGAGCAGGTTTTGTGAAAAGATCAATGTGATGACAAGACCAAGAAAGACTGCCATTGACTTTCCACCGCTTTTTAATACTTTTAAGTTTGCCTGAAATCCTACCGATGTAAAGAAAAATACCATGCACACTTCCCTGAGTGTATCATCAAAGGAAAATTCAATAATCCCCGTAGTATAACATATACATGTGAAAATAGCAAAGAGTAATCCACCGATAACAGGTGCCGGAATACAGAATTTTTCCAAAACATTTATTTTTTTTCTTAAATAACTTCCTAATATGAGTACCAGAACTGCTGCGGCAAGAGTCTGATACATATCTAATTGAATTTTCATAAAGTTCCTCGTTTCCGAGCGATTGTTGTAAAGAAACATATTATTATTTATAAATGTTCTAAATATAGATATAAAAATAATATGAACAGTGATAAATATTTACTTTCGCTCATAAGTAAATATATGTCAGTATGTTATTGTGCATAAAGTAAACACTGACATTATGATGTCTTAACTGTGATGCCTTTTTCTTTATAATACGCGGCTGCACCGGAATGGAAAGGAATATCAATTCCCTCAACCGCTGTCTTTTCATCGTTTACCAGTTCAAGTGATGTTGCATACTGCAAATCCCTGGTATGTGTGAAAAGTGTTTTTGTAAGCTGCTTGACGGCATTTTCAGAAAGATTGTCGGATGCAAGCAGTACTGATTTTACACCTATTGTAGTTACACTTTCAGTTTGCCCTGCATATGTGTTTGCCGGTATCTGGTATTTACTATAGCATGTATAAGCTGCAAGCAGCTTTTTAAGACACTTGTCATCAATATTTAGTATTCTGATACTACATTCTTTTGTGAGTTCAGATATAACTGTTGTCTGAATACCCGCAGTACAGAAAAATGCATCGATCTTACCTTCGGCAAGCTGTTTTGCAGCGTCAGTGTAATCAAGGTTTACCATATCAACAAGCTTTGAATTTAATCCGCTGAATTCAAGTATCTGCTTTGCATTGATCTCTGTACCTGATTCTTCTGCACCGATGCATATCTTTTTGCCCTGAAGGTCATCAATTGTTTTGATATCTGAATTTGCTTTTACGACGATCTGGCAGGCTTCGGTGTAAAGAGCAGCAACAGCTTTGTATCCATTGCAGACATTATCTTTAAAATATCCCGTACCTTCATAGGCATCTTTTATAAGATCTGCCTGTGCGATACCGAGGTCTATATATTTGTCAGACAAAAGTCTTAGATTTGCAGCAGAACCAGCCGTATTTTTTACTTCAAATTTGTAATCGGATGTATCTTTTGATACAGCACCGGAAAAGCTGCTTGCAAAAGCATAGTACATACCGCCTATATCGGCAGCACCAAAACGTATATTGTCCGATTGTCTGCCGCAGGCTGAGAGAAGTATCAGCGAAAGGCAGAGCAGAAGACATATTTTTTTCTTCATATATAAATTTGTCCTTTCTTGTTTATATTTTGGCATGATAATATAATTACCTGCGTAATATAATTACTTGCATAATATAGTTACTTGCATAATATAATTACTAAAGTAATAAAAATACTGTTGTAAAATAATTACTATAATGATATAGAATTACCGTTAAAGTATAAAATTACCAATAATTATTTTACAATAAATTTTGGTAAATTAAAATAAAAAAATTATAAAATGTTGCTTGGCATATATAGTATAAAAATAAATAATAAAAAAATTCCAGACAGTTGCGTTATTGTAAATGTCTGGAATTTTTGGCAAAAATATTTACAGTGTTTAACACTATTAAGCAATTAGCAGAGCGGATTGCTAATATCCGTCTGACAAATAGGATAAGGTATATAGTATAAAGTTATAAATACTGACTAAATTCAATTTTTTCTCTGTTAGGTCCTTCAATAGTAAAGAATTTTACACCGTTATCCCAAAATGGAAGAAAATGTATATCGTCATTGGTTGTATTAAGGTCTAGTCTTTTTATATAATCATAAGTTTTTTCTATATCAAAAACATTTATCGCAACATGGTCGATTGCACCAGCTTTTAATACTGCTGATTTATTTTCATATGTCTCGATGACTAATGTTTTAAGTTTTAGAAATGCAACTCTTTCACTAGCTTCTTCGTTTACTGTTTCAAGGGCTGTCTCAAAGCCGAGCTTTTTGTAAAAAGCTATTGTTTCATCTAAATTGTTTGTAGGAATTCCAATATGCTGAATACCTGTTGTATAATTCTGAAATTCTGTATTATCACTCATATGTATCACCTTTCTGTCCTGCTAAGACGATTGTTTACCTGTTCAAGTTCTGGCATGGCGTTTATGGCTCCCTTTTTCTCTACACAAAGGCTTGCAACAGCATTTCCAAAGCGTGCAAAGTCTCCTAGTTCATCGAGTGTGAGTTCATCAGGTCGTTTATTTGCTCTGCTTATCTTGTAGAGAAATCCTCCAAAGAATGAGTCACCTGCTCCGTTTGTGTCAACGGCTGTTGTCTTAAAACCGCCAACTTTTATCCCACCGTTTTTACTGTACACATATGCACCATCGCCGCCAAGTGTGACCACCGCAATCTTTACACCCTGTTCGACCAGCGACCTTGCAGCAGCTTCAGGTTCTTTATAGTCTGTGAGAAGGATGGTTTCTTCATCGGAAATCTTCATGATATCAGCATATGGGATAAGACTTCTCATATGTTTTATGGCAGTATTTTCATCCTGCCATAGAGAAGCGCGGTAATTAGGATCGTAGGAAATTATACTGCCCTTATTTTTTGCCCGGTTTACGGCATAAAATGTCGTATCTCTTGCGGGCTGGTCTGTGAGCGACAGTGAGCCTACATGGAAGATGTTTGTATGGTCTAGGACATCAACATTTATTTCTTCCTTCTCAATCTGTGTATCAGCTCCGGGCTTTCTCGCAAATGAAAATGTACGCTCGCCTGATTCAGATATATTTACAAAAGCAAGTGTAGTAAAATGATTTTCATCAAGCAACATTCCTTTTGTGCTGACATGCTGTTTTTCGAGGACAGATTTTAGAAATTCACCATGCATATCTTTTCCGGCTTTCCCGATAAATGCCGTTGATGCTCCGAGTTTTTGGGCTGCTACAGCGACATTTGCCGGAGCACCGCCGGGGTTTTGGGCAAATAATGCCTGACCGTCATCATTTACACCGCTGTATGTGAAATCTATAAGTATCTCTCCGAATACTGTTATGTCATAGAGTGAACTTTTTGTTGAGTCATAATCATAAAGCAGTCCGTTTCTATTTAAAGCTGATATGATAGCATCACATTCTGCTGCATTATCTGTATGAATGTGAAGTTCTCCTGTTTCAAACTCAGGAAGACTTAAGACACCGAGCATGGATTTTGCATCGACTACATAGCGTCCGCTGCAAAGTTCAGCATCATAGGGAATCTTACTTACGATATTTACAAGTCTGCTTGCATTTTTCATACTTCCCAATATAACCTTTGTTATCATAGAATACCTCCGTATATCGTATATATATACGCTCGTAATATTCTTTAAATGAAGTATTTCGAGCGTAATTTTTTTTGCCAAAATAAGTTGTATGTATGTGTTTTTTGCCTAAGCGAATAGTGAAATGACTATAGCACATATAAGACCTGTAAAACCTACGATAGTCTCCATGATAGTCCATGATTTAAGTGTTGTCTTTTCGTCTATTTCAAGCAGAGAACTTACGAGCCAGAAACCTGAATCATTAACATGGCTGAAAGCGGTTGCACCACCATTTATGGCACATACCATGGCGGCGAGATAGACAGGTGAGAGATTAGCAACAGCGGGCATTGATGCCATGATACCTGCTGCCATAGTCATTGCAACAACAGCGGCGCCGACAGATGTTCTTATCAGGGCTGCTATAAGGAAAGCTACTATTATAAGTGGCAGTCCACTTTTTTCGAGGGCAGGACCGATGATATTTCCCATGCCGCAGTCCTGTAATACCCAGCGTATGATACCGCCGCCTGTTATTACAAGCAAAATCTGCCCTGTAGGTCTTAATGAGCGGTCAAGTATCTGCTTTAACTGTTCGGGAGAGTAACCCTGTCTTGTGCCGAGAAAATACATTGCAAGTAAAACGGCGATGATAAGAGCCACAAAAGGTGTGCCGAGAAATTCAAGCACAGGGCGTGCGGGCTTTAATGCAGGAATGTATGCGGAAACAGTACTGCATAAGATCAATGCAAGCGGTACGATGATGATAGCGATAACCGTCTTAAAATCAGGAAGTTTACTGCTGTCTTCTTCGCGTATTTCCTGATTGTTCATAGGAAGTCCGGTGTGGATTTTTTTACCTATAAATTTTGACCAGAGTATTCCTGCAAATATAAGTGAGAGTATTCCAACGGGAACGCCTACGGCAATCATTACTCCGAGGTCAACGCCAAGCATATTTGCAACAAGTACAGAACCGGCAGATGGCGGGATAAATGCAAATCCTGTGGCAAGGCCTGCAAGAAGTGGAATCACATAATATAATGTAGATTTTTTTGTCTTCTTTGCGAGACCGAAGGCGAGTGGTATTAAGATTACGACACCGGCTTCAAAAAATACGGTTGTACCAACTACTAATCCGGTTACACCGAGTGCTATGCCGGCGTTTTTTTCGCCAAATTTATTTACAAGTGTCTGGGCGACACATTGTGCACCGCCCGACACTTCGAGAATCCCACCAAAAAGTGAACCAAGCCCTATCAGAAGAACGATTCCCTGCAAGGTTTCTCCGGCTCCTTTTTCCACTGTAGAAACCAGATCGGAAACCGGCATCCCTGCTCCCAGTCCGATAAACAATGCTGAAATCAACAGGGAGAGTACGGGATGAATTTTAAATTTTATAATGAGTATCAATAACAAAACAATACCAAGTGCTGCTGCGATAAGCAGTCTTGTAGGGTTTGCTGCAAATACCGGATCTGTCATATCTTCCTTCTCCTTTCAGAAGTGCCTGCAATACACATAGATGTGTGCAGATATCATAAGTGCTTATTTTTCAGGTGAGATGATATATTTGCCGTTTGCACGAAGTTCAGGTTTGCTCAGGATATCTTCGAGCTGTTCAAGACCGCATACATCATAAACCATACTGCTTACATCAAGTCTGCCTGAATCGATAAGGTCTAATGCACGTTTCTGTGTATAAGGATTGATATAAGAGGCTTTAAGTTCAAGCTCCTTCTGGAAAATCTCAAATGGTTTGACAGAAATCGTATCATCAGGTTTTGTAAGTCCAAACATCATGACAACCGCTTTATTTCCAGCAATATCAATAGCCTGTTCTATAGTAGAAGTGCGGCCCACACACTCGATGACTGTATTTACCCATGTAAGTCCTGATTCATGTAAGCGGGCTTTTACATCTTCGTTTATAGGATCTATGCAGACATCAGCACCAAGTTTCTTAGCAACTTCTCTTTTGCTCTCAACAGGCTCAAGTAAAGCAACCTTGGCAGCACCAGCAAGTTTTGCAAGTTGCATCATAAGCAATCCGATCATTCCGCCGCCGATAACAACTACCTGATGTCCCGGTTTGATATCACACATATCGATACCATGTAAGCAACATGATACAGGCTCTGTCATGGCACCCTGTTCAAAGGTTGTATTGTCTCCGAGCTTATAAACCTGTCTTTCGTTTACTGCACAATACTCAGCAAAACCGCCGTTTACAGTTGTTCCATAACCTATCATATGCTCGCAGTAATGTGCTACTCCGTTTCTGCAAGGCTCACATGAACCGCAGTAACAGTTTGGATCGATACATACTCTGTCGCCTGCCTTGTAGTTTGTAACCTCAGAACCTACCTCAGAGATGACACCTGAGAATTCATGGCCGAGGATAGTAGGAGGTGTAACTTCTGCTGCACCCTTGTCACCCTCGTAGATATGTACATCAGTACCACAGATACCGCATGCCTTAACCTGAATCAAAACATCTTTAGGTCCTACCTTTGGCATCTCATGCTCCTCAACTCTTAAATCATGTTTTCCATAAAATACTGCACTCTTCATTTTAATTACCTCCGTTTAAATAAGTTTTTTAATTGTTTGGCTGTTATTTTTATATTCCGTTTAAGACTTATGCTTATGTCTTAACTGTAAGTTAAATATATAACTTTAAATTAAAAGTGTCTATTGACAAAGAATACAAAAAAAGACATGATAAATTGTGCAAAATGCACAAAACATGATTGGAAGTTGCATTGAAAAAAATCTTATATTAAAATAAAATCGTAACTTATACTTAAGTGTAAAAGAAAAGAGGATGATATGAGAGAGCAGGGACTTACAACAATTACATTAAAAAAAATAAATAAAGAGAAAGTATATCAATATATTTATGAACAGAAACAGACTTCAAAACAGCAGATAGTACAGGAACTAAATATGGGACTTTCAACTGTGAGCCAGAATTTAAATGCACTGGAACAGGAAGGGCTTATAAGCAGAGATGGATATTTTGAGTCAACAGGTGGAAGAAAAGCACAGATCATACAGATAGTTTCGGATTTTAAGATTGCAATAGGCGTGGGTATTTTGAAAAATATGTTTCATATAGTTGCAGTTAATCTGTATGGTGAAGCCGTAGCAAAAGAAATCGTATCAATGGATTACAGTGATACGGATGAATATTATACAAAAGTAACAGATGATATAGAAAAATTTATAAAGAAGAACCAGTATAAAGATGAGCAGATATCAGGTGTGTCAATAGCAACACAGGGAATCATATCGCCTGATGGTGAAAGCGTTACTTACGGAAAAATAATGGATAATTCAGATATGAGGCTTTCTGACTTTTCAGATAAACTTCCATATCCATGCAGACTTGAACATGATTCAAAGGCTGCGGCAGACCTTGAACTTTGGAATCATCCTGAGATTGACAGTGCAGTTGTGTTTTTGTTAAACAGAAATCTTGGCGGTGCTATTATCACGAACAGGAGTGTTCATCAGGGGACAGGTATGCACAGTGGTTCGCTTGAGCATATGTGCATAAACCACGATGGACCAATGTGTTATTGCGGAAACAGGGGGTGCTTAGAGACATATTGTTCGGCAAATTCACTTGAAGCGGCAGCAGGTGTCCCTATAAAGGAATTTTTCCCTGAAATGAGAGAAAAAAATAATAATATATTTAAGCAGATATGGGAAGACTATTTAAAGCATTTAGCATATGCAATAAAAAATTTGAATATGGTCATTGACGGACCGGTAATTATAAGCGGTTATCTTGCACCATATTTCATAGACGAAGATATAGATTTTATGTGCGAAAACATAAATGCTGTGACACCATTTCCAATGTCAAAAGAAAATATCATGGTAGGACTGCATGGACAGTTTACACCGGCAATCGGAGCAGCATTATATTATGTGAATCGTTTTATCAGTTGAGGCATGGCAGGTATGAAAGCACGATAATTGCATCGAAGTAAAAAGCAGGTGGAAAAGTGTATTATAAGGTAAAAGAAGATGGTATATTCAAAATCGACCTTGATACATTCTGGGAGAGTGAGGAATGTATCGGTGTATTTAAAATGTCAGAATGGGACAATGAAATATGGGAAAAGTGTGGAATCTGGCATACGATCGATGAAATTCATTTCTGCAAGATGGAGAGTCACAGGGATTTTTTGTACGGAACATTTCAGGTCCCAGCAAAAGAGTATGAAAAAACAGATGAGCCATTTGCGATATATATAATGAAAAACAGAGTCATTATATTAAGTGACGATGATGCAATCGATAAAAAGATAATAAGAATATCAGGCAGAACAATAGCAAAAGATTATTCACTTGAGAGATTTATATATGATTTTTTTGTTTCATTTATAGAAGATGACCTGCTTTTTTTGCAGAAAATTGAGCATAAGATAACCGAGATAGAAGAACAGGTAATGATAGAACAGTCGGATAAATTTAATATAAAACTTTTGAGATTGAAAAGGATAATAGCGAGATTTTATCATTATTATACACAGCTTGCGGAAACGGGAGATGAACTTGCAGGCAATGAAGAAGAATTTTTTACGGCTGATACAGTGGAACTTTTTAAAATGTATTCGGAAAAAATGACAAGACTTGCACAGGAAACACAGATATTAAGGGAATATGCGATGCAGGTACAGGATGTGTATCAGTCGGAGATAGAGATACACCAGAATGATGTAATGAAAATGCTCACGATAGTAACGACCATATTCCTGCCACTGACACTGATAGCAGGCTGGTATGGCATGAATTTTTCATATATGCCCGAACTAAAGATGAAATATGCTTATCCGGTCGTGATAGGAATAAGTGCACTTATAGTTGTGGTAAGTCTGGTGGTTTTTAAGAAAAAGAATTATTGGTAGTGTGTCATAAATAAAATGGAATGTAATTGACTAATGAATAGTCACAGTTCACAAAAAGTTCACAAATTTTATTAGCACTCACTATTGACGAGTGCTAATAAAAGTGATATAACATAATCAGCAACAGAGAAACAAACAATATTAGAATAAATAAAAGTGTTATGAGTAAGTAGCAGAGCGGATTGTAAATATCCACCTGACTTACAGATTTTTGGAAGGAGCGATTGATTATGTTAATGCCTAGTATTTTTGCAAGTGATTTAATGGATGGATTTTTTGATGCACCTGAAAGAAATTATAAAAAGAACTATTATAACAGCGGATTGATGAAAACAGATATAAAAGAAAACAAAGATGGCTTTGAAGTTATCATGGATCTGCCGGGATTTAAGAAGGAAGATATAAAAGCTGAGTTGAAAGACGGATATATGACAGTCACTGCAACATCTGATAGGGATAAGAAAACTGAGGATGACACAAGCAGATATATATGCAGAGAGAGAGTATATTCTAATTGCAGCAGAACATTCTATGTAGGCAAAGAACTTACACAGGAAGATATAAAAGCAAAATTTGAAAATGGTGTGCTTACATTAAATGTACCTAAGAAAGAAGCATTACCACAGAAAGAGGAAGAAAGATATATCTCAATCCTGTAATGGAGACAAATGTAAAATTGTACTATCATATATTAGATAAAGGTGATGGAAGGAGCGGTGAAAATCGCTCCTTTTTGAAATAAGAAAGGGGGAGTTTCTTATGGCTGCAAAGCAGGATTACTATAAGGTTCTTGGAATTGACAAAAATGCTGATGATAAGACGATAAAGAAAGCATATCGTAAGCTGGCAAAGAAATATCATCCTGATATGAATCCGGGGGATGCAGCGGCTGAGCAGAAGTTTAAAGAAGTCACAGAGGCTTATAATGTACTTAGCGATACTGAGAAAAAGAAACTTTATGACCAGTTTGGTCATGCCGCATTTGAAGAAGGATTTTCAGCGGGAGGCGGCCAGTCTTATGATGGACCTTACACAACCCATAGGGAGTATCATTTTACAGGGGATGCGTCGGATATATTTGGTGACATATTTGGTGACCTGTTTAATGACGGTCACTTTGGCGGTCATGGAAGTTTTGGAGGAGACAGAGGATTTGGTGGTTTTGGTGGTCATGATGGTTTTGGACAAAGTGGTGGAGACGGTAGTCATGGCAGCTTTGATGAGAACGCACATTTTGGAGGGCGTGGCGGATTTTCGGGAGCACATTTTTACAGCACAGGAGGTTCAGGCTCAGGGTTTGGTTATGATATGAGAGGCGATGATGCAGAGGCTGACATAGAAGTAACATTTGATGAGGCTGTATTTGGATGTGATAAAGTTATTACTTTGCGTAATAACAGTACAGGAGATGAACAGTCAATAAAAGTTCATATACCGGCTGGAATTGATGACGGAAATAGTATAAGGCTTAAGGGAAAAGGTCATCCGGGTATGGGAAAAGCAGAGGACGGAGATTTATTCCTAAGGGTTAAAGTAGGTAAGAAATCAGGTTATGAGAGAAAAGGGCAGGATATATATACAAAAATAAATGTGCCTTATACGACAGCAGTTCTCGGTGGGGATGTGCGTGTTCACACGCTTTACGGTGATGTTGAGTGCAAGATAAAAGAAGGAACGCAGTCAGGCACAAAAATACGCCTTAAGGGAAAAGGTGTTGTGTCTAAAAAGGACGGAAAAACTTATGGTGACCAGTATGTTACCGTAGGAATAGAAGTGCCTAGACATATCAGTAAAAATGCAAGGGAAAAGCTGATGGAATATCGGAGTTTGTGCAGGAATTCAGCGTGAAAGAGTTTTAGATAATTTTAAATAATAAATAAAAAGCAGTACGGCTTAGTGAGTATACAGCGGTCTTAGAAAGTTGGAACTAAAAATCTAACGGATTGGGATAGACTCATTAGGCTGTACTGCTTTTTTATTTTGTTGCTACCTGCTTATATCAGCTAATAGTATTAAAAAGTGAGTTTTATATAGTAAAATTGCACAAAAAAGCTATTTATTTAAATCAAAAAATGGGGATGATTTGTGCAATGCTGACAAAAAGCACAAAAGATTAAAAAAAATATTGCATTTTTTATCTAATTGTTATATATTTTAGTTACAACGAAATGGAAACATTTCCAGAAACATTTCCAAAACCGTTTCCAAAAATGTATAAATACATATATTATTAAAAACAATGTGAGAGTATTTAGAACGGAAACATCAAACAATTTTATTAGGAGGATTATTATGAGAAAGAAAGGACTTGTAGCACTTGGACTTGCAGCAATTATGACAGCGACAGCACTTACAGGCTGTGGCAGTTCAAGCGATGATAAGAGCAGCAGTAAAAATGAAAAATCAGCCAGCGGAACAGTTTATTATCTTAATTTTAAACCTGAGGCTGATGCACAGTGGCAGGAACTTGCAGACATCTACACAGAGAAGACAGGAGTTAAGGTAAATGTTGTTACAGCGGCAGCAAACCAGTACGAGACAACTTTGAAGAGTGAGATGGGTAAGAAAGAAGCTCCAACATTATTCCAGGTAAACGGACCGGTCGGACTTGCATCTTGGAAAGATTATTGCTATGACCTTAAAGATTCAGAGATTGCAAAACAGGTTACAAGCGATGATTTCTTATTAAAAGACGGTGACGCTGTTGATGGTATCGGTTATGCTATCGAATCTTACGGTATCATTTACAACAAAAATCTTTTAAAGAAAGCCGGATATACACAGGACGATATAAAGAATTTTGATGACCTTAAGAAAGTAGCTGAGGATATCACAAAGAGAAGCAAAGACCTCGGATTCTCAGCATTTACATCAGCAGGTATGGACGGAAGTTCAGACTGGAGATTTAAGACACATCTTGCAAACCTTCCTATCTATTATGAATATCAGAAAGATGGAATCGAAAATACAGATGCTATCAAGGGAACATACCTTGACAACTATCGTAATATCTGGGATTTATATGTAAACAATTCTACAGCCAGCCCAAAACAGCTTAGTACAAAGACAGGTGATGATGCAGTTGCAGAGTTTGTTACAGAAAAAGCAGTATTCTATCAGAATGGTACATGGGCTTACTCAGATATAGCAGACCTCGGAGATGAGAATCTCGGAATGTTACCTATCTACATCGGTGTAGACGGAGAGGAAAATCAGGGACTTTGTACAGGTACAGAGAACTACTGGTGTGTAAATAAGAAGGCATCAAAAGAGGATATTCAGGCAACACTTGATTTTATGAACTGGTGTGTAACAGATGCTACAGCAGTTAAATGCATGTGTGGTGCAGCAGGTGCAATGCCTTCCGGACAGGACGGAATGGGATTTGTTATTCCATTTAAGAAGAATCTCGAATCAGATAATCCACTTGTAAACATTGCAAATGATTATGTAAAACAGGGTAAGAAGCCAGTAACATGGAACTTTACAACAATGCCATCTGAAAAGTGGAAAAATGATCTTGGTTCAGCACTTACAACATATGCTTCAAAACAGACAGATGATAACTGGGATCTTGTAAAGAAAGCATTTGTTGACGGATGGGCAAGTGAAGCCGCAGCAGCAGCTAAAAAATAATATTGAAATTTTTCAAACAGAAAGTGTTATATCAGTCTGTGGTTAAGATTATGAACTGATATGGACAGATTTATATGCGGGGGAGACGGTTAGACGTTTCCCCTGTATTAAAAAGCAGTTACTATTGATTCACAGCGTAAATAGTAACAAAAGGGAACAGACATAAACATGTTTTTTGCGATATGCACAGTGGATATGTGCAGAAATGAGGATTATTATGGAAAAAGCAATAAGGAAATACTGGCCGGTATTTTTGCTTCCAACTATGGCGGCATTTATGATTGGATTTATCGTGCCATTTATTGAAGGAATTTATTTATCATTTTGTAAATTTACCACTATCAAGGATGCTAAATTTGTGGGAATAAGCAATTATATCGAAGCATTTAAGGACTCAACATTCCCTCATGCATTTGGTTTCACTGCTGTATTCGCGATAGTGACACTCATACTTGTTAATCTTTTGGCATTTGCACTTGCACTTGCACTCACACAGAAAATTAAGGGAACAAATATTTTCAGGACAATATTCTTTATGCCAAACCTTATCGGTGGTATCGTACTTGGATATATATGGCAGCTTATATTTGACGGTATATTCAGTCAGTTTGATACGGCATTAAAATTAAATGCCAAATTAGGATTTTGGGGACTTGTAATTCTTATCTGCTGGCAGCAGATAGGTTATATGATGATTGTTTACATAGCTGGTTTACAGGCAATACCTGATTCTTTAAAAGAGGCAGCTATGATAGATGGTGCAAACGCATGGAAGAGACTTTTCCATGTAACTATTCCGAACATGATGCCATCAATAACAATATGTACATTCTTAACAATAACAAACTCATTTAAACTCTTCGACCAGAACCTCTCACTTACAGGTGGTGAACCACTTCATAAGACGGAAATGCTTGCATTAAATATTTATGATACATTTTATGGAAGAGTAGGTTATGAAGGTGTAGGTCAGGCTAAGGCAGTTATTTTCTTCCTTGCAGTAATAATTATCAGTATGTTACAGCTTAGACTTACAAGAAGTAAGGAGGTGCAGCAGTAATGAAAAAAGTAAAAGGAATTTTAGCTACAGTATTTTTCACGATTATTTCAATTATATTTGTATCGCCAATTATTGTTGTATTGATGAACTCTTTTAAGAAAAAGACATTTATCAACCTTGAGCCATTTAAAATGCCGACATCAAAGAACTTTGTCGGACTTGAGAACTTTAAAGAGGCAATAACAAAATATGAATTTATTAAGGCTGTAGGCTGGACTGTATTTATAACAGTCGGCGGCGTGGTGCTTATTCTTGTATGCTGTTCAATGTGTGCATGGTTTATCACAAGAGTACAGACAAAGATTACAAAAGCAATTTATCTTCTTTGTGTATTCTCAATGGTAATACCATTCCAGATGGTAATGTTTACATTATCAGGAACAGCAGATTCACTTGGACTTAATACACCATGGGGTCTTTTGATAATATATCTTGGTTTTGGTGCAGGTCTTGCGGTATTTATGTTCTGCGGATTTGTAAAATCAATTCCGATTGAAGTTGAGGAAGCTGCCATGATTGATGGCTGCAGTCCTGTAAGAACATTTTTCAGTGTTGTAATTCCAATGATGAAACCTACACTTATATCAGTAGGAATCCTTGAGGCAATGTGGATCTGGAACGATTTCCTTCTTCCATACCTTACACTGGATATCAAAAAATATAAAACTATATCAATTATCATACAGTATATGAAGGGCAGCTACGGAAGAGTAGATATGGGTGCTATCATGGCATGTCTTATCATGGCAGTAATTCCTGTAGTAGTATTCTACTTATGTTGTCAGAAATATATTATTAAAGGTGTTGCGGCTGGCGCAGTTAAGGGTTAAAATACATTTTGTAGGAATATCTTGCTGAGGATGTTCCAGAACAGAAGAAAAGTGAGGAAAATGTATGACCATAAAAGATATCGCCAGATTATCGGGATATGGCATAGGAACCGTATCCCGTGTATTAAATAATCATTCTGATGTTAGTGATAAAGCCAGAAAAAAGATTCTGGCAGTCATAGAGGAAAGTAACTTTCAGCCAAATACCAATGCAAGACATTTGAAGAGACAGTCAGTTTCATCACTTTCTATAATAGTTAAGGGAAATCAAAACATGCTTTTTGCCGATATCCTTGAGAAAATGCAGATGCTTTTGTCAAAGAACGGTGAAAATGCAGAAGTTTCTTACATAGATGAGGATGCTAACGAAGTTGAATGTGCACTTGCATTGTGCAGGGACAGAAACCCGAAAGGTATTATATTTTTGGGTGGAAATCTTGATTATTTTGATGCCTTTGATGGAATAGAGGTACCGTGTGTATTATTGACAAACAGTGCGGGAAGCTTAAATATCAGCAATCTGTCATCATTTTATACAGATGATGAGGAAGCCTCATATCAGCTTGGAAGTTATCTTATAAAAAACGGGCATAAAAAGATAGGAGTTATAGGTGGAACATTATCGGCAACTCAGATAAGTTCAAGCAGATATGCAGGATGCCTGAGAAGTTTCAAGGAAAATGGCATTGATTTTGATGAGAAAAAAGGATACATACCATGTCGATTTTCTATGGAGGACGGATATCAGGCAGCAAAAAAACTTCTAAAACAGGTTTCAGATGTAACAGCGATAATCGCTATCAGTGATACGATCGCAGTTGGCGCAATGCGTGCCATATGCGATGCGGGAAAAAAGGTACCTGACGATATTTCAGTTGTAGGATTTGACGGAATAAGCCTTTCAAATTATTGTATTCCGAGACTTACTACAATAAGACAGGATACTGACAGAATGGCGACAGAGGGAGTAGAACTTATGCTTCGCCAGATACATTATCCCGGAGATGGAAAAGATTATTCGATTCCGTTTCAGCTTCTTGAGAGAGAAAGTGTCAGAAAATTATAAAAAATGTACTCTCGGAATTCTTCTGAACGAAGAATTTCGAGATGAATTTTTGATATACAAT
>NZ_JAHLQE010000024.1 GCF_018918235.1 Eubacterium sp. MSJ-13 | reverse complement strand
GCTATTTTCTAGCCGGTGCTATATCCAGTTGTTCATTTTATGGCTGAACTGTTACAGTTTTTTATTTTTTATCTTCCATTTTCAGATTCATTATTCTATAATTAAGAATATACTATAATAAGTCAAATTTTAAACGAGGTTTTATTATGAATATATTTTATCAGACTGACCGTCTAATTTTAAATATACTCCAGCCTTCATGGGCTCCAGTAGTATTAAATTTTTATAAGAGAAACAAAGATATCCTTGAGTCTCTCGAACCTGCAAGAAGTGAAAGATTTTACACTGAGTCCTTTCAGCATGCAAATCTTTCACTTGAATACAATAGTTTTTTTAAAAACAACTATATGCGCTATTGGATATTTGATAAAAAAAATCCCGACTATCCTATCGGGACTATTTGTTTCAGTAATTTTCTGAAAGGTGCTTTCAATAGCTGCATGGTAGGTTACAAACTTGACAGGGAATCTACCGGCAAAGGTTATATGATCGAAGCTTTAAGTTTTCTTCTGCCGGAACTTTGTTTTGACTATCCACTGCATAGGATAGAAGCATATGTTATGCCTGATAATACGAGTTCGATCCGGCTTCTTAATAAACTAGGTTTTATACAGGAAGGTTATCTTCATTCATTTGCAAAAATAAATAATTCATGGGAGGATCATTTTCTCTACACCTATTTTAATGGATGAATCCAATATCCAAATGCTCCACAAACATCTTTCACATCACCTATCGGTTGGAAATATATAAATCCATGCTGTCTTGCTACCTTTTCATCGTAATCATTATATACTCCTGGTGAACCAATGGCATATTGCATCGACTTATCTTCAACATTTATCCGGGCAAATATTATATGTCTGTAACTACAATATCCATGCAGCAAAAAAGCATTATTTGCAAGTACCCACATTTTTATTGGCAGACAGCCTATATCTTTAAGTTCTATCCTAACGCTCTTTTCAATTATTCCCGAAACAAACGGATACATTATTGGAAATGTACTGAGGATTCTCTCCCCGAAATCTTTTTCGTTGTCTTCATAAACACTTGCTTTAATTACAACCTTTTCCGAATCAAAATCATCTATCTGTCTTTCTTCTGTAACAACGGACTGTGCCGAACTTGCCACCTCATTCTCTCCCGAACTTGCTCCGTCATCATTTACAGATATATCTTCCCTGTAATCTTCATTTACACTTTCCTTCTCCCTTGCATTTAAATCCCCATCTCTGTTTTCAAAATTTTCATTTTCATTGGTTTTATCTCTAAATCCATTGCTTCTGCTATCATTTTTAGCTGTTCTATTATTTACGATATCATCCTCTTTTGAATCATTCTCTTCAAATATACTCTGTCTGCTATTCGGTGAAACAATCTCCATCTCACCTAATCTCACCTCATCTTTTACCCATGAAGTTGCAAAAAACATCTCTTTTCCAATATATACGATAAGACCGTCAATATCATCAAATGAATATCCTGTCTGTGCAATATTTCCCATATCAAGCACAAATCTGCTTACAAGATTTCCCGATTTTACTCCCATATCAGAAACTTCTATACATTTTGCTCCATACTCTTTTTGAATATATAAATATACTTTTGGATATAATTCAAATGGTATCATACGCATCTGAACCGTAAAACGACACTGCTTATCCATGAGTTCTATCCTGACAAAACCTGTATTCTGGCTTTTTGCACCATTTATGTATTTGTACAAATAAGAAACCATTCTTTTATACTGACTCATAACCTGCCTCCATCAATCAATTATTTATCTGCACCGAAACAAAGAAGCCTGATATTTAAGCCCCTTCTCCCGTAAGCCACAGCATTATAATATAAATATATGATATATCTAAGAGATTATGACTCAATATTTAACACTATCAAGGATGTGATATAAATTGGCACATTTATAAGAATTATGATATACTTTATCACATATTATCGTCAGATATGATATTTTTGAAAAAACGCACACAATCAGAGATATTATATGTGTGCAGAAATGAGGTTTAATTATTATGAGTGAAAATTGTACCCACGACTGTTCAAGCTGCGGCGAAGCATGTGCAAGCCGCGATCCAAAGAGTTTTATAGAAAAACCAAATCCAAAGAGTTCTATCAAAAAAGTTATAGGCGTTATCAGTGGAAAAGGCGGCGTTGGTAAATCTATGATATCTTCAATGCTTGCTGCTAATTTTCAGAAGAAAGGATACCATACAGCCGTTCTTGATGCCGACATAACCGGTCCTTCAATTCCTAAAGCATTTGGTATTACGGAGAGAGCACGAGGTGATGAAAACGGTATTTATCCTGTTTATTCCAAAACAGGCATACAGACAATGTCAGTTAATCTTCTTCTCGATGATGCGACAGATCCTGTTATATGGCGTGGTCCTGTCATCGCAGGTACCGTAAAACAGTTCTGGCAGGATGTTATCTGGACAGATGTTGACTATATGTTCGTTGACATGCCTCCTGGAACGGGAGATGTAGCTCTCACCGTATTTCAGTCTATACCTGTTGATGGCATCGTAATCGTGACATCACCACAGGAACTTGTTTCAATGATAGTTGCTAAAGCCGTAAAGATGGCACAGATGATGAATGTACCTATAATCGGTATTATCGAAAATATGAGTTATGTAGAATGTCCTGATTGTGGAAAACACATAGAAGTATTTGGAAAAAGCCACCTCTCAGAAGTTGCAGCGGTATACAAACTTCCTATACTCGGTCAGATACCAATGACTCCTGCAATAGCCGCCGCCAGTGATGCCGGTGATGTTGAAAGTCTAGATGTAAATTGGTTTGACGAGGCAATAGACGCCATAGTAAATGCAACAAAATAATTTATAGCAAAGTTTCATATTACAAATAAAACGGGGCAAAAATGATTGATTTTTGTCCCGTTTTAATCAACTATGTTTCTCTTGATATAAAATTTTAAACCAAACAAGTCATCTGTAATAAATCATGTCAGCCAATCTAAACGCTCTTTTAGTCCTGCGTAAGCAGATTTATTCCACCAACAGCAATCTCAATAGAGAGTTTCGCCGCTTTAATTGCATCATCAAGTGTTTCTGCTGCAGCAAGAAATCCATTCGGATGACAAAACCTAAGTGTCTTTATTCCGCTTATCTTTCTAAGTTCTTCAGCTTCTTTTCCACACCATGATTCTGGGAAATCGCATATCAATGTATTATCCTCCGTGCCTACCGGAACACCCTGTACACTGTATCCCCCTCTATTTGATGGATATACAACATACTTGTAACCGCTGTCGATAACAACGCTCTTCCACGGTACAAACCTAGATAATACAAGCACCTCTCCATCACATTTTTCCATATCAGCTTTTACAAGTTCGGCAGCTCTCACAATGCCTGCAACTGAATTAAAATGATTTACAAGAATAACTTTAGCAAATTCTACTGCCTTCTTAAAACAACTATCATAATCCTGCTCCTGATCCCAGCCCGGATTAAATTCTGATATTATCTTTGCAATGTCATTTGAACATCCTGTATTATCTGACTCATCAAGCGGCTGTATAAATTTTTCGTCAAATCTAAGTGCCTCTTCCTCTCCGACACATTTGGCACCAAACTCTCTCCACAAAAGACCGAAAGCAGCGTAAGGACAACCGTTTTCCCTGTACTCCTTATCCTCCTGATGATGATCAAATTTTCCTCTTCCTATATCAAAAACTATCCCATCAAAATCCTTAGGCACTTCAAATCCCCTTATAATTTCAATATCAGGTTTTATCATCTTCAGAAATGCCGTTGCAAAAACATCATCCGAATGAAATTTTGCACCATGCGTAAACGCTTTTGAAGGAAGCTCTACCTTTCCCTCAAATATCTTTTCATCTACACCAGAACTCATAATTAAAACCTCCTTTACTTTTAAAAACAGGCACCCGCTAAAATCTAAAAATCCAGGGGTGCCATTTTGATTTCAAGAACACATTCTTGAATAATATCTTAGGTTTAATACATTATTACTGTACACATCATATTTGTCAGACCTGTGTCTGCGTAGTTATCATACAGCAATCAGTCACATTTTATGTAAGCAATAATATTATGCAAGCTCTTTATCAAGATTTTCTTTGATTGCCTTGATAAAGTCCTGACTGTTAAGTACTGTCACATCCTCAAGCGTTGTGATAAGTGCAAGATCCTTCGTCATCTTTCCTGACTCGATAGTTCCAAGCGGTGCCTTCTCAAGTTGATCTGCAAATGTCATAAGTTCAGGAATATTGTCAAGTTCACCTCTCTTGCGAAGTGCTCCTGTCCATGCAAATATCGTAGCTACTGAGTTTGTAGATGTCTCCTCACCTTTAAGATGTTTATAATAGTGTCTCTGAACAGTTCCATGAGCAGCTTCATACTCATATACTCCCGTAGGTGATACAAGCACTGATGTCATCATCGCAAGTGAACCGCATGCTGACGATACCATATCACTCATAACATCACCGTCATAATTCTTACATGCCCAGATAAAACCGCCTTTTGCTTTCATAACACGGGCAACTGCATCATCAATAAGCGTATAGAAATATTCTATGCCCGCTGCCTCAAACTTATCCTTATACTCAGCTTCATAAAGATCATTGAAAATATCCTTGAAGTTGTGGTCATAAATCTTTGAAATAGTATCCTTTGTTGCAAACCACAAATCCTGTTTTGTATCAAGTGCATAATTAAAACATGCCTTTGCAAAACTTGTGATCGATTTGTCTGTATTATGTATTCCCTGGATGATTCCAGGTCCAGTAAAGTCCTGAATAGTCTTGCGGATTTCTTTTCCATCCTCACCTGTAAATACAAGTTCTGCTTTTCCAGGTCCCGGCACTTTAATCTCAGTATTCTTATAAACATCACCATATGCATGTCTTGCAAGTGTGATAGGCTTCTCCCAATTCTTTACGCATGGAGTGATACCCTTAACCTGGATAGGTGCACGGAATACCGTTCCATCGAGAGCTGCTCTGATAGTACCATTTGGTGACTTCCACATCTCCTTAAGGTCATATTCTGTCATTCTGGCAGCGTTTGGTGTGATAGTTGCACATTTAACTGCAACTCCATACTTCTTTGTAGCCTCGGCAGAATCTATAGTAACCTGATCATTAGTCTCATTACGATGTTCGAGACCAAGGTCATAATATTCTGTCTTTAAATCTATATATGGAAGTAAAAGTTCATCTTTTATGATCTTCCAAAGTATGCGTGTCATCTCGTCCCCATCCATCTCTACAAGTGGAGTTGTCATTTTAATTTTGTCCATCATTAGCCCTCCGATTATGTAATTTCTATCTGACATATTTAAATGTGCCTTCTAAATTGTAACACATTTTCTTAAATTTGTGAAGCATTACGCTTTACTTGTTAATTTTTCACAAAACTGCATATGCATTTTTGTTATATTCCACGATATTAAAAAAACATCATTGACTTTTCACACAATGCCGTTTACGATACACCTATCGCAGCCTTCCAGTAAGGAGGGTATTATGAATAAAAAAATCATAACTATATTAACTATCGCAGCAGTATTGTTTTCATGTGTACCATGTGACACAGGTGTAACCGCTGCTTCCAACTATCCCATTATCATTCTTTCCTGTTACAGCAAAAACATGAATATCGGTGACTCATTTTACCTTGCTGCCATTTCTTCAAACGGAGGTATTCCAACTTTCAAAAGCACAAGCAGCAAGATTGCCGCAGTCACATCGCTTGGAGAAGTAACAGCCAGATCACCAGGCACATGCAAAATCAATGTAAAAGATAAACGCACTGAAATAAGCTGTAAGATTACCGTTTCCAAAACAAAGATCGTTTTATCCAGAAAAACAATTTCTATAGAGCACAACGAAACATTCAAACTAAATGTTACAACTTCAACAAAAGGAGAAATAATTTTCAAAAGCAACAAATCAAGTGTTGCTACTGTTGATGATAACGGTAATATTACCGGAAACAAACCCGGCGAAGCGATAATCACCGTAAAAGCTGACACATCAACTGCACAATGTAAAGTAAAGGTTAAAAATCCGACCATAAAATTGGGATTTTCTTCTTTAACTATGTACAAAGGACAATCTAAAACCATAACTGCTGATATATCGTCAGGAATAACCCCTATATGGAAAACTAACAAGTCAAGCATCGCAACCGTTGACGATAATGGCTGCGTTACCGCTGTTAAACATGGAACTGCAATAATAAGTGCTACCGTGGACGGAATCAAAAAAACATGTGAAGTCACTGTAAAACCGCCTGTTATAAAATTGAGCAAAACATCAATCACTTTAAAAACAGGTGAAAAATTCACTTTAGAAGCCAACGTATCTTCAAATAATATACCACAGTGGGTTTCAAAAAAGACATCTGTTGCTACTGTTGACCAAAAAGGAATCATCAAAGCAAAAAAAGCCGGACAAACCATAATCACCGTATCAGAAGATGGTGCTCAGGCTTTCTGTTCAGTAACTGTCACAAATAAATAATCACCAAAACTTTCTGTACTGCTACCGCCACAAAAATAAACACTTAATTTTATAAAATATGAGGAAGGCTGCGAACCATTATAGTCAAGCGGATATTTGCAATCCGCTCTGATAGTGTTAAATTACATATATTTATCTAATATACTCTTTCTGTCAATTTTTCCCGTATCCTTATTATGAGGCATTTCCTCTATAAGTATTATTCTTCTTGGCATTTCAAAATGTGCAAGTCTTTTTCTTATATCTGTATATATATTCTGTTCAAACTCGGTTTTTTTATCTTCATCAGCAAAAATTTCATCCCTTATGCTATCCTTAACAGAAACATATGCTGTAAGTATATCTTTCTCCTTTTCCATAATGACTGCTGCCTCACTAACCTCTTCTTTTTCACATATGGCAGCCTCTATCTTTGCCTTTGAAACCTTTCTGCCTCTTATCCCCACTATATCATCAGAACGCCCTTCAAAATAAAGATTTCCAAAATCATCAAGATACCCCCTGTCTTTCAGTGAAAACGGACACTCGACTCCATAAACATGAAATTCATTTGTTACATATATCTCACCGTCTTTAACACTTACTTCAACCTTAGGAAACGGTTTACCAATAAGATTTCTTTTCGTATTCATGTTTTCATCAGTAACATATGAAATATAATTTAACTCACTTGCACCATAATATAAAATAACTTTTGTATTTGGAAATACTTCCTTTAACATTTCAGCATCTTTTTTTCCAAGACTCTGGGAACCTGATAGAATCATTTTTATATTAACATTTTTCTCCTTAAAACAATCCGGTATGCACATAAGTTTTGAAGGAATAAGATAAATCACATCCGCATCCCACTGTTTTATAACTTCTTCCCACCTTTTTGGATTAAACTTATTTTCCACAATCGTAACCGCTCCTGCATAAAGCTGTGCCATAACAAGATTTAAATTTCCTGTAAACGCAAGACTCCCCTGAACAAACATCCTGCTGTTTTCATTTATCTTAAAAATGTCATTTTGAACAGGAAAAAAATCACACCAGCTTTCATATGTTCTGTATAAAATCTTTGGAATCCCTGTAGTACCAGATGTCATAACAGCCATACATACCTCATCGTGAACTTTATTTATCTTCGGAAGTTCTGTTATGTCATGCTGCACTATCACAGGTATGACTCCGATTTTATTACATGCAAGAAACAAAATAAGCTGTTCAAGAAATAATCTGCTTTTTATCATATAAACTTTTCTTCCGGTTTTTACATCTTCTCCTATCTTACGCCATGTTCCGTTATGCATTGAACCATATGCTTTATCTTTATTAAGAAGTATCAACCCTGCCGCCTCATCTGCCATCTGCACGAGCTCACCGTATGTATACGGAATCCCATCCTCAACAAATGCCAGCTTTTCAAATTTTTTTTCACATATCATTTCATAATAATTCATAACAATACCCCATTTTGTACTTTATTTTTTTATCAATACCGCACTTCCTACTCCACCTGCTGCCGCCACAGCACAGACTGCATACTTTCCGCCTCTTTTCTCAAGTGCTTTTAAAGCATGAAGTGTTATTATACCTCCTGATGCACCATAAGGATGACCATATGCAAGTGCACCGCCAAATATATTATATTTTTCTATACTGTCAGGATATCTTCGTGCAAATAATTCATCTATAACCGCAAATGCCTCATTACACTCATAGATATCTATTTCAGCGGATGAGATACCATTTTTCATTAAAAGCCTGTCAATCGCAGCTATACACGATTTCTGACTCTGTTCCGGATTTGTTCCCACCTCCGCAATATCAACAAACTCTCCCATTGGAGTAAGCGGCGTTTCACCAAGATACCTCTTTGAACATAATATCAAAAAAGCTGCTCCATCGTTTGTAAGACAAGCATTTCCCGCCGTAGTTATCTTTCCATCTTTCAATACAGCCGGCAAACGGTTTAATAACCTTTCACTCATCCTTTCCCTTATACCCTCATCTTTATCACAACCTTCAATAATCTCTACGGTTATATCATCGAGCTCTCCTACATCTCTTGCTTCTTTTGCAAGTCTGTGACTCCTTAACACCCACTTGTTAAGTTCCTCTCTTGTAATCCCCTCAGAAACTGCCGTTTGCTCTGCTCCCTCAAGCATAGCTTCCTGGCTGTGTGAATCAGGCACAAACCTGGCTGTCTTATACCAATTATCCCCATATTTATCATAATCCGGATGATTTCTATTATACGCTCTCCTTGGTGCTGTAGAACTACTCTCAAAACCACCTGCAATTATCAGATCAGCCTGCCCCGAATCAATCTTTGCAGCAGCTACAGCAATACTCTCAAGAGCTGAACCGCACTGAAGGTCAATCGTAAATGCCGGAGTTTCAATGCCAAATGAAGATGACAACGACATAACCCTTGCTATGTTTCCTCCTGCCCCGACACCATTTCCTGCTATAATACAGTCTGCTTTTTTTATGCCTGTCTTATCCGCCAGTGCATCAAGCACCTTAGCACCGATTTCTTCAGCAGACACATGACGGTACATACTGTTTTCTATTCCTATATAACTTCTCAGTCCATCTAATATATAAGCCATAATAAGCCATCCCTTTTTACTATTCTTTTACTTTAACAACCTAAGTTCAAACACTCTTACAGCTTTTACATAGCTGCCATCAATACAATGCCACACCCATGCATCAAATTTTCTGTCATTCCTATATATTTCAACCTTCTCCCCCTCAAAAACAGGAAGGATATATTTAATATCACATGATGATATAGCTTCTCTTTCAAGTAAATACTCAAGCATCAAGAACCCCGGAACAATCGCATTTTCCGTTCTGTGAATAGGATTTTTATCCTGAACATCACGCACAAAATCCAATATCTCATCCTTCTCAAATACAACAAAATCATAAAAATTCATATTCTCATGCTGGATGTACTCCTCAAACTCAGCTTCACTTTTTTCACCAGCATGAACAGAGGCAGTGTTAAATCCATCTTCCGTTTTATTAACTATCCTCATAAGATGAACTTCAAAATTTATTCTGTCATCTTTGACAACGAGCACTGCATAATTTTTTCTCTGTTTTTTTATTTCTGCACTCAAATCACTAACACATTCACGAATAACTATATCTCTCCCACAGTTATCATTTTTAAACAGGACCTTTGCAATAACCCAGTTCTTAAAACCTTCAATTTTAGACAAAGAAGCAAAATATCTCCTATATTTTTTATACACCATATCCACAATACCTCTCACTTCTCTATATAATATAACTCCCATTATGACAGTATATATTTCACCCTGTCTATTGTCAACCATATTTTCAAAAAGGTTGACAAGACTGTTTTTTATATATATACTTTCTCTTGCAATGAACTAAAAGCTTGCTTCACAAAAGCTTGCACATTCATAGCAAAACATTTTTATTATATAGAATAGTCTTTAATATATAATAAAATATAATTGTAAAAACGGAGGAAAACAATGAATAATTCTATTACAAAAACCAAAAATGTATTTGCAACCCAAAACCTTGTACTTATGGCTCTTTTTGCAGCAGTACTCTGTGTATCAGCTTACATAAGTATTCCGCTTCCAAACGGTTCACATATTACTGCACTCAACTTTGTCGTAACACTTATAGGACTTGTTTTTACGCTTCAACAGTCATTTCTTATCTCACTTGTCTGGCTGCTTCTCGGTGCTGTAGGTGTTCCTGTATTTATAGGAGGCCAGGGCGGTATCGGATATTTATTTGGTCAGTACGGAGGATATTCTTTCGCATTTGTCATTATCGCTATTCTTCTTCCTATATTCTGCAGACGCGAATATAACAGAATTTCATTTACAATAGCAGCCATTATATCCGCTGTATTTGTTGATGTTTTTGGTTCTTTATGGATAATGCTTATCGGAGGCATAAATTTAAAGGCGGCATTTATCGCAGGATTTTTACCATTTATCGCACTTGATACGGTAAAAGCCATCGTTGCCGCCCAGATTGCGCCTGCTTTCAGACGCATATTAAATAATGCAATAGACTAATTTTTGTTAGCAGTTATACAGCCCTTGCACCCGGCACAGCCTGTCGGGTGCGTTTTTGTCATATCAACAGAATAATCGTACATTGATGACAATGAACAGATTGCCTGTGAAGAAATCCCCTTTCCTGTTCCTGTGAATCCAAGACCTTCCTCTGTTGTTGCTTTCACATTTACCTGATCTATATCAATCCCAAGAGTATCTGCTATATTTTTTCTCATATCATCAATATAATTTCTTAATTTCGGACGCTGTGCTATTACAGTAGCATCAATATTTTCTATAATATAACATTTTTCTTCAAGAAGACTTCCCACTTCACTTAAAAGTTTGATACTTGAAATTCCCTTATATCTGTCATCAGTATCAGGGAAATGTTTGCCGATATCTCCAAGTGCTGCAGCTCCAAGTAACGCATCCATAATAGCATGCAGCAGAACATCTGCATCAGAATGACCGAGAAGTCCCTTTTCATAAGGAATCTTAACACCACCAAGTACCAGCTCACGCCCCTCAACTAATTTGTGAACATCATATCCCATTCCTACTCTCATATTTTTAATTTCCTTTCTTTTTTATAATGCAAAAAAAATCCTCTGAAAAATTCAGAGGATTCAAAGTAGCGGGAGAGGGATTTGAACCCACGACACCACGGGTATGAACCGTGTGCTCTAGCCAACTGAGCTATCCCGCCATATTAAATTGTAACAACGAAATTCGCTGTAATGGGACCTACAGGGCTCGAACCTGTGACCCTCTGCTTGTAAGGCAGATGCTCTCCC
>NZ_JAHLQE010000001.1 GCF_018918235.1 Eubacterium sp. MSJ-13 | reverse complement strand
GTCAGAAAATAAAATCAATATTTTTTCAATTTAGTATTGACATTTATTAGCTGGACTATTTAATAGATTCACATTTTTGGATAAATAGTCTAACCTCAATGCTTATTTAATCGTACCACATTTTTTGCCACTTTTTATTTTTTTGCTACGAATGGTCAAAATTTGTATACGAATGGTATTTTTTTGCATATTTCGACACCTCTATAACCATTTATTAACGATTTTTAACCACTTATTACAATTTTCAGTCCCGAGTACATAAATGTGTTAAAATATATATTATAAAAATTTTAAGCGAGGAACATAGTATGTTATATTCAAATAAAATGAGTTCAAAAATTGTAGAGCTTGCCTCTCAAAATAACGATGATGTTAAAAAAAATGCTGATATTTATGTATATCTTGTAAACTCTATTTTAGAGCAGACCATATTTTTTGTTACTTTATTAATAATAGGTTTATTTTTACACAACATTATTTTTAATCTATTATTTTTCATTATTTTTTTTACATATAGAGGCACTGGTGGTGGATATCATGCTTCTAGTCCAATTTTATGTACGATTCTTTCATATACAGCCTACTTTGCTGTTTATATTTTTTGCTTTAAAATAAGGCTTACCAAAAGCACATTTACATTGATTTTATATATTTTAGCAGTAATTTTTATGCTTATATGCCCTTTTTCAGATTGTAAAAACAGACGACGCACAGAAGAGCAAAAGAAGTCCCTTAAATCAAAACAAATTATTTTTATTACTGCCTTTTCATTAGTTGGTTTTATTTTTTACTGTGTAAATAAATTTTTATATTTTAAACTTATTATGATATCAACATACATAATATGTATTACACAAGCTATAGGTTTTATTCAAATGCGAATTGACAAAGGAGGTTTTTATGATTTTTAATATTGCTATTTGTGATGATGAAGAAACTGATTTAAACATTATCTCAAACTACTTAACCGATTTTCAAATGAATAATAATGTTGACTTCAATATCTCACTATTTAATAATAGTAAAAATTTACTTGACTCATATGTAAAACACGGAACATATCATATTTTATTTCTTGATGTCGAAATGCCTGGAATTTCGGGACTCAATATTGCAAAACATATTAGAAATCTTCCAGACAGAGATGTTAAAATAGTATTCGTTAGTAATTATCCAGAATATATGCGTGACAGCTTTGATGTCCAAGCTTTTCATTATCTTCCAAAACCTCTTACATACACTAATTTTGCAAAAGTAATGAAAAATATTATAACTGATTATAATGAATCTCATGCTGTACAATGCATAATTAAAACCGACCTCTCAGAGGAAGTTATTTATTCAAACAAAATTATATACTTAAAAACCATTGATGCATATACAAGACGACTGTTAATCACTCTTGAAGATCATTCTGTTGAAACAACAGGACGACTTGCTGATTGGGAAAAATCTCTTCGTTGGCAAAACTTTATCATGCCACATAGAGGTTATCTTATAAACTCAGCACAAATACATTACATAACGGATGGTAAACTTATAATGAACGATGGTTCACAAATTCCAATGAGCCGCCGCAAAGAAAAGGAAGTCCGACATATGTTTGCCAAAAACACAATAAATCTAAGGAGGTTATAATCAACATGACATTTAACATAATAATATTTAATATATTTATTTGCACTTTTGATATAGCCATTTTAATAATATTTTACAATTCAATCTTTACACAAAGATACGAAAAAATACCATTTTTAATTTTTATAATACCATTTATCTTAGAACAACTTATAGGATATTACATAAGTAACCTTTTTAGTCTTAGCACAGGTGATAATTCTATTTACATGATAAGCATTATAAGTACTTTAAATGTCTTTTGTTTAACTTTTCTTTATAAAAGTACCTTTAAAATCAGGATTTTTGCAGCATTTTCATATCAAATACTTTGTAGTTTAGCAGAGGCATCAATTTATATAATATTTTCTCTACTACCCCCAAAAACTAGTAAATTGTTATTTTCCAACAACACTCTCTGCTTAGCGGCTTCCAAAATCATCCTCTTTATATTAATAATTACTGCAACTCTGATTCTCAAGAAAAAAAGAAATCAGCTATTGTCAACACCGTATTCTTTCCTTGTTTTGTTTATGCCAATTCTCTCTATTTTTATTTTAATTACCATTCCCGATGTCCCACAATCCGTTATATTTCATAAACTTTCAGATACAATTATAATTATCGGTCTTATGGCTGCTAATATTATAAACTATTTTTTATTGGATAATATATTAAAAGTAAATGAACTCGAAATAAGTAAAAAGCAGCTTAAAGACCAGTTAGAATACCAATCTAAAAAATATCTACTTCTTTCAACTACTTACAAAAATTCAAGAAGTATTATACATGATACAAAAAAACATTATCATTACATAATTGACTGTCTGCATAAACAAAATTATGATGAAATCGAAGGTTATCTTAAAAACTCTATAAACGAAATGGAATATACTTTTAACCGAATCAATACAGGAAATCTCGTTATTGATGCTTTTGTCAGTAATCATCAAATGGTTGCCGAACAGAATAATATAATTTTTAAAACCAATATTCAGGTTGACCTTGATAACATTCAAATAGAAGACTATGACTTCAGTATCATACTTGGAAATCTCCTCGACAATAGTTATAGTGCATGTTCTAAAATAATGGCACCTAAAAGAAGAGAAATCGATGTTGAGATTTATACAACTGACAGGGAGCTTGTAATTCACCTGTCAAATACATTTAACTCTGATAGCACAAAATCTGGTGAACATGAAATATTACATGGATTCGGCACTGAAAATGTGAATAATATCGCAATTCAAAACCACGGTTCATACAGCAGCTTTATTGACAAAAATATGTACCATGCGGTTGTCACTATTCCCTGCAATATTGATATTCACCGTGGAAAGCCAGCAGATAAACCTGTTATCAAGGGAGAAGTTTATCTTAATGAACCATCACATAATTAAGACTTCTTTCAATTATAATCTGAAAAAAAGCCTTAACAATAAAAAAGCAGTCTGCCCACACATTGATATGATACCTCTAAAGTAGACAGATTAAATATAAAATCTGTTGCTTGGGAGGTA
>NZ_JAHLQE010000002.1 GCF_018918235.1 Eubacterium sp. MSJ-13 | reverse complement strand
TCTAATTATGGCATAATATTTGTTGATATGCTATCCGCATGGATATTTTGCGCTTACCTATCAAATAACTAATTACTATTGTATTAAAACTTATTTTATCATAAAAAAAATTTTTCCAAAATACAATATCACAAACTCTACAATAATACGAAACACTAAATAATGAAATAAATCCAGGAAATAATATAGCAAATAAATCATATATTCCCAACCTATCCAACAATTTGTCCATATAATCTCCATTTCTTATAAAACACCACAATATTTTGCCAATTTTATCCTCAATTTTCTTACATAATACCTAAAATTTTCATTCCAGTCAGTAATTTCTTGATTATCAACAATATCTTTTCTTTTTTGTATTTCTTTATATATTTTTTCCAATAAATCTTCAATTTCCTTATCAGCAATTCCATTTTTAAATTGCAAATGTATTTGTAAACTCAATTTTCTAACTTTTGTAAGAACACCATCAAATGAATCAAATGACACAATATCCGACAAATATCCCAATAACTCTGCAGCTATTTTAGTAAGATTTTCTCGAGCCTCAGCTCTATATTTTAATTTGGGTTGAACAAAAATATAAAATACCAAATTTGCAAGTAAAGTAACTATACTGATAATAGCAGGAATCCAAATTTCTAAATTATTTGAACTTTGATCTACTTTTTCTAATATCCTTAATAAAATTTCTTTTTCCACTCTTTTTAACCTTTAAAATATACTATTAAAATTAAAAGTATCATTATGATATCAACAACAATGTATATAATGGGCAATAAAAGTTCTAATTTACTATTTCTTTTATATTTTTTATTACTTTGTAATGCTTCCCATTCCATCCTAAATGGTTTAAAAATCATCTTTTCCTCAATATTACTTATTACATTATATTTCTCAATATTTATAATTTTGTAATTCTTAATAAATTTCATCCAAACAAAACAAATTATAATTCCCATAATGTTCAAAAAAATACTCATTATTTTCCATTCTAACGATATTGTAGCTATTATAGCTGTATTAATTCCTAAAAAGAATTTATTCATATTGTCCCTTCTTTTACTTATTTCATTTGCCATTTCTATACACAATGTCCACTGTGCAATCATATATTCATTAATTTCTTTATTTTCCACTATTAATTTTTTCCTCCTCCATACATGACCATACTAGTCTTATCATTATTGCTAATCTATATTTTTCATATCGTTTCTTTCTCATAAAAAACACAACAAAAAATATTATTGTAACTGCTTTTGCTAACCAGTAATACCAAAATACATCTCCCAAAAATATCTTAAATTCCAACACTCCAAAAATAATTAAACATATATACATAAATGAACGACTCATCTCCGATAGTATTAACATTTTATCAACTTTACTATTTAAATTCCTTTTTTCCAAGTAATTTACACAATATGAAAATACAAATAAATTTATTTCTTCTTCTGCTACATCCTTATGTTCCATCTGCTTTATTACACTTTTTCTTATCTCTTTTCCAATTTTATACATACACTCATTACTAAAACTTCTTTTCCAATTTTCTTTTGTTAAAAATGTTTTCCTCTGTTCTCCACCATACAATAATTTATGAAGAAATAATTTATCAAATATAGTACCTATTTCCTGTAGCACTATTCCAATTACATAACTCGCAACTAAAAAATATACATATCTTTGATTTCCTAATCTCTTCCACCATTCACATTCATTTAATGATAATACTACTCCTATTGAACACCAAAACACTACTCCTGGAATTAACATTGTGAAAATATCAAAAATATTTAATTTATCCATAAAATCACTCATAATGCCCCTTCTTTCTTTATCTTATTGAATTGTCTGATTGCACAAAACCAAAATATCCAGCTGTTGTTCAAAGAATCAACACATTGAAATTTCATGATTGTTTTTTATTTTTCATTCTTTTTATTTTGAAAAAATCTAATCATTAAGTCAAAAAATTTTCCCTTATCATCTATACCATATTTTTGCATAAATGATTTTTCGATATTTTGTAATTCTTTGTAATAATTTTCAGATATTTTAACAATGTTTTTAGATTTCTTCTGGTTATCCTTCTCTATTTGTTCCTTTAATAGTTTTAATAATACATCCCTCAAAAATTCCTGTACAGTACCCGTTTTTTCGTTATATTCAATGTTTAGCGGCAATCCTTTTGTAAAACCAAAAACACAATTAAAAAATTCATCTCTATATTTTTCTTTCATTTTCTTTTTATCTCCTGATAGAACTTCTTCATATATTCTCTTATCAAATATATTATATTTAAATCCATCTTTAATGTCAGAGCCTTTGCATGCATACATTTTTTCTAAAATCATTCTAAAATCATTCTTTTCTGCTTCATCTATATCGATTTTATACAAATTTTCATTATTTCCTAAAAATTTCGTTTCTATTTCATATAGTGCCGACATAATAGGAGTAATTGAATAAATATGATTATGTTCCAAAATGTTAGCAGCACAACTATCCATAGTCTCAACATATGCTTTATGAAATAACTGATAAAAATAATGCGAATATGTGTAACAATATCCTAGATTTCCTTTATAACCGCTAATTACATCAGCATTTATTGTATTCCAACGAAATTCACTTGCGTCTAGAGATGCATTAGCAAAAATCTTTCCTATAATCTCATTTATTGATTGTTTTACACTATTCTCTAACTTTTCATTCCATTCCAGAATTTCTAAACTACTAGATTCTTTCATTGAAATAGAAGCTATCAATTTTCGAATATATTTATAATTTGATTTTTCAAAACAAAACTGCTCTTTTATTAGGCTTTGCTTACCACAATACGGAATTATATTATTTTTCAAAACAATGTATTGTATATCTGACATATAATTTTTTAATTCAGTGTTTTGATCTAAAATATATGTAACTACTTTCGGACACCTATTTGATATAAAGGACCAATCTAATGTTGCAACTTCTTGTTCAGATTTATAAAAAATATCTATTCCTGTAAACATACAATATACAGGTGCTTTAGGTATACTCTTCTTTATGCATGGCACTATTGTCCGTAGTTCATCTGGTTTTCCAGCATCTAATTTTTTTACAAATAAAACGGCTACTTTTCTATCTCTGTCAGTTTTTTCATACCATTTGCAATCTTTGCTATTCATCTCATAATAATAATTATCCAATCTGTGTATAATATCTTTTTGCGAATTAGTTTCAACATGATCTAAACCACAAGTGTCAACTAATGTCAATTGATTTATATTAAACTCTCGAAAAATAAATGAGTACTCATTACTTATTTTATCTTGAATTTGTACATTATCAACCATTCCTGTTAAAGAACGATTATTTGATACTTGCAAACACTCTGAAAGAAATTCTCTAGTTTCTTTTGTAGCATCATCTAATCTTATAGGTTTGTCATAAAAAGGATACCTCTCTTGTATTGCAATTTTAATGATTTTATGTATTTTTTTATAGCATTGTATTAAATTGTTATATAATTTTATTTTTAATTTTTCAGAGTCATCATCTTCTTCAGGATATTCTTCTCCATTTTTGTCATCTTGATTTGTTAAATTCCCCCATCTACTTTCTAACTGCCTTAAATTATAAACATCCTCTACATCAAGAATGTATTCAAAGTCTTTTAAATCAAAAAATCCTTCACAATGCAAAATAATTTTATTATATTCATTTATTAATTCAGGCAATTGTTCGTCCAATTGTTTATCACCGGACTTATCTCCTACAACTTTCTCAATTAGATTTTTACGATACTCGTCAAAATTGAAATCATTACGCCAATTCTCAATTTTTTCTATTGCTTCAAATACCTCTCCAGGAATATAATTATTTTCTTCTTCGAGCATAAGTACCTTTCTAGCTTCGATAACTTCATTTTCATCTAAAATATATTTTAAAACTTTTATATATTTATCTTCTTTAAATATATTTAACAAAGTTTGGTATAATTTGATTTTTTCTTTATTTACTAATTCATCCTCTAAGCAACATAGTATTTGATTTTTTTGCTTTTCATATGCTTCCTCTTTTCCTTCAACATCACTAATTATGTTTAAAATCTCAAAAATATTTTTCATCAATTTCTTTTCGTCAGTAACAAAATTTTTACTTAATTTAAATATTTTTTCAAAATAAAATGCAAATGAATACATATCTACATGTGTCAACATTTGTTCTACAAACTTTTGTTGATTTAAAAAATAAACAGTTGCTTTAGGCAGTTTTTGTGTTACTGAATATTTGTATATAACATCTGTACGGGTTGTCTGACCATCGTTTGTAGAATTGATGCTATTTCCATGAAGAGCAAAATTTTTAGCAATAGATGATTTTCCAGCACCACTTCCTCCAATCATCAGGATTGTTATGTCATTTTCCATTTTCAACTCTTGTTCATAAATCCATTCTATTTGAATTTTATTCTCACCAACTCTCTTATAAATTATACAATTATTTTCTCTTAAAAAGTTTATTATATATTCAATTCTAAGATAATATATTATTTTAAATGGATTTTTTCCATCATCAACATTGGCAATAGACTGATTTATTCCTAAAATAAATTCTTTTCCACTATTTTTTACAAATAACGGGCTTCCAGATAATCCTTCTAACAAAGCTCTATCACCTAAATCATTATACCAATGATAATCATCTGTAATTTGATATGCACCAATTCTATCATTAAACGGAAAAATAGTTTTTTCTATTCCCTCCAATTGAATCCTCTTGTTAACCTCCTGCTCAAATAAAACACCTGGATATCCTTCTACATATAATTTTTCTCTATTTTCAAGTTTGTTAAACATTATGTCTGTTGATAGAGTTAACTTAATCCCTCTATTTAATATTATCAGTAATGCTACAATATCTTTTGTTCTATCCCATTCATCTAAAGTATCTTCTTCATCGTTGTCTGACTTGTACTTGTTTTCAAATAATTTAATTTGACAAATATCATCTATATCAATTAAATTTCCCCAATCATCATAAAATGTCAATTTTACACAATCTTTAATATTAATTTTTGGAAGATATCCTAATACATGATGATTAGTTATTAGTATATACGAGTCTCCTACATTCTCATCATTTTCTGTTTCTTTTCCTTTGTAATCACAAGGATATAATAATCCTGTACCTATATTATTTAATGTTTCTATTAAAACTATATTTTTTTCAATCATATTTCTATTTCCTCGTCACTTTCCGCCTTAACACTAATTTGATCATCTTTAATATCCATCTTTGCATAAATTACAAAATCAATTATTTTCTTAGTTATTTCATTTATGATACCTTTATGTGGATGTATTCCTTTCCAATCATCTTCACCAGTCACAATAAATTTAGAACACTTATGTTTATTTGCAAAATCTACAATTCCCTTATTATTTTTTTCAGCACCATGATGAGGCATTTTAATTATATCAATTACTTTTTTATTTAAGTTTTCTCCTAAGCTAGACAAAATTTTGTCTATATGCTTGATGTATGCATCTCCAGCAAACAGTGCACATTTATCCTTATATTCAATTAAAAACACAATTGAATTTCTATTTATTTTTACAGCACTACCCCTTTTATCTTTTGATCTTTTAATTTTATATTCTTCATATACACTATCAATCCCATTTTTATCTGGTGATAACAAAATTAATATAGGTATTTCTTTTTGAAGTTCCTCAATTTGATTATAAAAATCTTTGCTTTCACCTTTAGAAATAATCTCTATTTTTGATCCTAATATATCTGGATATTTCTGTTTTGCACTGGAAAAGACTGTATGATTTTTTATTTTTTCTTCAAACTCTTCTGCCTGACTATAGCTAATAACATCTTTTGTTACATAATTATAAATAACTATTGTTTGTTCAAACATTTCTGGTCTTTTTTTCATTAATTCGATAATCCCTTTTATATGATCTTGATCAATATGTGTTACAATCATAATATCTATTTTTTTATCATCACTTTTTTCTATTTCTTCTAATCTTGTAATTATCTCATCAGTCTGAGTTCCATCTCTTCCATCAACTAAAATTCTTATCGGCATGGTTTGTTCACCAATTTCAATAAAAAAGCAATCGCCAAGACCGCTACCTATCGAATATATTTTAAACAATCTTTTTCACTCTCCTTTTACACACTATCTTGTTTCAAGAAATCCGTTCAAACCCTTTATTTCCTCTAAATCATCATATTTATGTGAGATAAATACAGTAGTCTTTGCTGATCCCTCATAATCATATATCTCCTGAACTGATTTATTTATATTTTCTATTGTATATCCAGTCAAGCGGATATTCGCAATCCGCTTTGCTACTTGCTCATAACACTATTGGCTGCTA
>NZ_JAHLQE010000047.1 GCF_018918235.1 Eubacterium sp. MSJ-13 | reverse complement strand
ATGTACCACAGTTTTTTACAAGTCTGACACCAGAAGATATAAAAGAAATAGAGGATGAATTGATGCAGACAGTGTAGTGCAGAGTTAGTTGTTATTAATTATTTGTTGTACTAGTATAATTTTAGGCATATCTGTAAAAAACTGTTGCAATCCACAAACGATTGTGCTATCATCTAAAACATGACGAAGATGTCTAAAGCTTGAAAAAGCTCTAGGCATCTTTTTGTTTTTTAAAAAACTTTTAGCAGTCATTATATTTTGCCGGCAATAATGGCTGCGGTTTTTAGAAACATTGTTGTTTTCTAAAAATTTTATTTTGGGAATTAAAAATATGAAAGAGAGGTAAGTTTTATGAATTCAGGTGATACAGCGTTTATGCTCATATGTACGGCGTTTGTGTTTTTTATGACACCGGGGCTGGCATTTTTTTACGGGGGACTTGTAAGAAGAAAAAATGTATGTAATACAATGATGGCTTGTGTCTCTATTATGGGACTTTCAGTTGTTATGTGGGCGTTGTTTGGTTATTCGCTTGCCTTTGGCGGCAATCATGGGGGAATTATAGGGGATTTAAGATGGATAGGATTAAATAATGTCGGGATGAAACCCGGACCATATGCGGACACGATACCGCATCTTGTGTTCTGTGCGTTTCAGATGATGTTTGCGATGATAACACCTGCACTTATCACAGGTTCACTTGTAGGAAGAATGAAGTTTAAGGCTTTATTTATATTTGTTGCCATATGGTCTGTTATCGTATATTATCCGATGGCTCATATGGTATGGGGCGAGGGCGGATTTCTTGCGGCGATAGGTTCTGTAGATTTCGCGGGAGGCGATGTAGTACATATAAGTTCAGGTGTGAGTGCACTTGTGCTTGCTATTATTCTTGGAAGAAGGCGTGGTTATGAAGTTACGACATATCGTATTCACAATATACCGTTTGTTGTACTTGGAGCATCACTTCTCTGGTTTGGCTGGTTTGGATTTAATGCTGGAAGTTCACTTAAAGCAGATGGTCTTGCAGCTCATGCATTTATGACATCAGCGATTTCAGCCGCTTCAGCACTTGTTTCATGGATGCTTATCGATACTGTTATCAGTAAAAAAACAACACTTGTCGGTGCGTCAACAGGTCTTGTTGTCGGTCTTGTGGCAATCACACCGGGAGCAGGATTTGTACCAATCTGGGCATCATTTATTATCGGTGCACTTGTAAGTCCGATATGTTATTTTGGAGTTTCTCTTATCAAGAAAAAACTCAAGATAGATGATGCACTCGATGCTTTTGGCTGTCATGGTATCGGTGGTATATGGGGAGGAATTGCAACGGGTATATTTACGCAGAAATCAATAAACAGTACTGCAAAATGGGATGGACTTATATTTGGTGATTATCACTTGTTTGTTGCACAGATAGTTGGTATTCTTATAACAGCGGCAGTTGCAATCGTAGGAACTCTGATATGCGTTGCAATCGTGAGATTGTTTACTACGCTTCGTGTAGATAAGCGTGAGGAACAGCTCGGACTTGACATTTCACAGCATGGCGAGAGTGCATATCCAAGTTTCAACGGACTTGACCAGTAGAGTAAGGGGAGAGGGATTTAGTATGAAAACTTTAATTTTCATACACAAGATTTATACAAAAAACAGCGCAAGAATAGAGAATTAGTGTCAAAAATAAAATTTTTCATACACAAGATTTGTGTCTGCGCACACTTGACACAAACTTGATATGCACAAAAAACGTGTGCAGAAATGAGGATTAATATGATGATTAAAATAGATGCTTTTATAAGAGAAGAAAAATTTGAGGATGTAAAAGCGGCATTAAATGCGATAGGTGTAAATGGAATGACTGTTTCACAGGTTATGGGTTGTGGAATACAGAGAGGATATAAAGAGGTTGTAAGAGGTATGCAGGTCGATATGCAGATGCAGCCTAAGATTAAGTTTGAGATTGTTGTTTCATCAGAGGAATGGGAGGAAAAAACTATAAATGCCATTCAGGAAGCCGCGTTTACCGGCGAGACAGGTGATGGAAAGATTTTCAGCTATGAGATAAGAACGGCACAGAAGATAAGGACAAAAGAAACAGGTTACGATGCTATTCAGGCAACGGAATAGTAATCTTTATTTACGGCTGTTTTTTGTGGAAGTGATTGAAATTGTATATATAAGATGCTACAATGCTGTTAGATTTTAACGGGTAAAAAAGTAATTGGTTGTTGTATATAAATGGAAAAACGAAGAGGGCGTTAATTTATGGTAGCGGATATGAATGAAAACAGCATAGAGATCAAAACTGTTCAGGATGCTGGTAACAGCGATAATAACAAACAATTTCCGACATGGAAATGTGTTACGGATTATTTTTCTTACATCACGCCTACTGCCAGACCACTTTCTGCTAATGTGTCCGTGATAGAAAGTGGAAAGTATCTGTGGGTTTATGATGTTGGAAGTCATGAGAATATCCCTGAGATGCTTTCGGAGGTCTCAAAGCAAAAGTCGAAGAAAATTAAGGTTATTTTGTCACATTTTCATCCCGACCATATTGCAAATCTGCAATATATAAAGTGGGAGAGTCTGTATCAGGGAAAAAATACATATAAATATACGCATATCGGAGAGATTGTTGAGAGTGAGATAAATGTGGATGAGCCTGATATAAAACTTAGAATTTTTCCCATGCCATCAAGCCATGCTAAAGGTTCGCTGGCATTTATGGTAAATGATAAATATTGTCTGCTTGGTGATGCATTATATCCGACTCACAAAGGTAATAAAACCGTTTATAATACGGGATTTTTGAAGGAACAGATAGATATATTGAAAAATATCGCAGCTCCTTATGTTCTTATCAGTCACAGAGAACCGTTTGTGCAGAAAAAGCAGGCTGTTATAACATGGCTTGAGAATGTATACTCAATGAGAGAGAAAAATGAGCCTTGGATTGAGCTTAAAGGTCTATAGTTTGAACGCAGATAAGCAAGTAGCGAAGGCAGAGTGCAAATGTCCGCTTTGCACATAAATGAGAATCAGTGCGTTTTAACAGTATATTGGAATATTTGGAATTATTTTTTCAATGGCTTTACAGCAATAAAACTTAGTAATATAAGCAGGATTGTTATAACCCACGAAATAGGAAATGCAATATAAAGTATTTCAAGTGTAAGGTGGATTCTGAAAATCGTAAAAATCCATATAATACGGAGAGCGCAGGTACCGATGATCGTTATTACTGCGGGAAGCAGCGAGCGTCCGGTACCTCTTAAAACTCCGGCAGGTATCTCATAAAGACTGCATATCGGTTCAAAAAATAAAATACACAAAATCCGTATGCACGCATTTTCAATAACTGTTTGCTGGGTTGAAAAAAGCCCGGAAATATTATCACGGAATATAACAACGGTTTCTATTATAAGCAGACTTACATTTTTTATTTTAGTCCATATTTTTTGTCAAATGCTTTTTGATAGACGCCAAAATTTATTTTATTTATGGCGAGGTAGACAGGCTTAATGTAAAAAATGCCTACTTGAAATATTATAAACAACTGAATACAATATAAAAAGCGAATAATAACGATATGTTATATTGAAAAAACGAATGGAATAATACACGGCGGAATACTAAAATATCGTATATTGTTTTGATATTGTTAAGTCTGAACAGTGGGAAAAGAGATATTATGGATAATAATTTATTAAAATATATTGCGTTTGTTAAAACGGTAGAAACAGGAAGTTTCACGAAGGCTGCACATGAGCTGGATTATGCACAGTCATCTATAAGCAAAATGATAGCTGACCTTGAAAGTGAGTGGGGAATAGTGCTTCTTGAGCGTGGCAGAAATGGAGTGTGTCTGACAACTTCGGGAGAGCAGGTACTTCCTTATATAAGAACTATTATAAATGATTTTGAAAAACTGGATGGTTATGTAAACAAACTTAATGGAATTGAAACCGGAACTATAAGAATAGGAACTTTTGCTAGTGTTGCTATCAACTGGCTGCCAAATATATTTGCATGTTTTCAGAGGGATTACCCGGCGATAGATTATGAAATGCTTCTCGGAGATTATGATGAAGTTGAAAAATGGATTGAAGAGGGAAGGGTGGACTGCGGTTTTTTGAGGATGACACCTGAGATTAGATTAGATACTGTTTTCTTAAAAAATGATGAATATAGGGTAGTATTGCCATTAGGACATCGGCTCACCCAAAAAGAAAAAATAGATATTAAGGAACTTGATAATGAGCCGTTTATGTTGTTGGAACATGGAGGAAAAACAGAAGTGTCCGAAATTCTTGAGAGAAATAATGTACATCCAAAAGTCCGTTTTACCACATGGGAAGACTTTGCAATAATGTCAATGGTAGAAAAAGGACTTGGAGTGGCAATCTTACCGGAGATGATATTGCAGGGGGCTCATTATAATATTGAAGTTCGTTCACTTGAAGAACCCTATTACAGAAAAATATGCATAGCCATGAAAGATAAGAAAAGGCTGGCACCGGCAACGGCAAAGTTTATGGAGTATCTGGGATATAGGGAATGACGGACGGTTATATAGGAAGATGATAGTGTTATGAGCAAGTAGCAGAGCAGATTGCAAATATCCGCTTTGGCAAAGAATATTGTATAAATAAAACAGCTATAAACTTTTATCTGTCGTAATAAAAGTTTAGTACATATAATAATGCGTTAATTACTCTTTTATTACGATGTTTTTTTATTTATAGCTGTTTTTCACATTTTTATTTAGCGTTTATTTACCAAAACGAATTTTTGCGTAGGCTTCTATCTCCTCAACACACTTTTCAAAACCAAGTTTTGAGCTGTTAAGGCAGAGGTCATAATATCTTGCATCTGTCCAGTTATGTCCAGTGTGGTAATGATAATAATCGGAACGATATTTATCAGTGCGTTCAATAAATTTTTTAGTTTCTTTTTCACTGAAACTGTTACGTTCCATAGCTCTTGCAAGACAAAAATCATCATCAGCATGGATAAATACGCTGAGTACATCAGGATTATCTTTTAAGATATAGTTTGCACATCGTCCAACGATGATGCATGATTCTTTACCAGCAAGTTCTTTTATCGTTTTAGCCTGATAATTAAAAAGGTTGTCATCAGAAACAAAACCTTTATCTTCCGGAGGAAGAAGTTCGCCTGTGTAAGGGTGGCTTAAAGTCTTGAACCAGCCCACATGACGGAGCTTTTCATCGGACATACCAAAAAGTCTTTCGTTAATACCGCTGTCATCAGAAGCCATCTTTAAAATCTCACGGCTGTAGCAGTTGATACCAAGTTTCTGAGCGAGCATTGCAGCGATAGTCTTGCCGCCGCTGCCGTACTGGCGGGAAACTGTGATAATCATATTTCCCATAGTGATACCTCCTTTATTTTTATATATTTTGATTAAAGATAGAAAGTAGTGGGGTACAGAAGAATAAAAATGGCATTTTCTAATGCTGTTTTAATTTCTTCTAATGATAAGCTCATTGAGCTTATCTATTTATTCACCCAAGTAGGCTTTCTTTATCGAGTCATCTTCAAGCAGATCACTTGCGTTGCCGCTTGTCACAATCTTACCTGTTTCAAGAACATATGCCCTGTCCGCGATAGAGAGAGCTTTTTTGGCATTCTGTTCTACAAGAAGAACAGTAGTACCCGTTTTACTTATAGACTCGATGATATCAAATATTTCGTTTACAAGAATTGGTGAAAGTCCCATTGACGGCTCATCCATAAGGACGATTGATGGTTTGGACATAAGTGCGCGTCCCATGGCGAGCATCTGCTGTTCACCGCCGCTCAATGTTCCTGCCGACTGGTTCTTTCGTTCGGCAAGTCTTGGAAATCTTTCATATATGCTTTCAAGGTCTTTATTTAAGTTTTCCTTGTCTTTTCTTGTGTATGCACCTAATTTAAGGTTTTCATATACGCTTAAGTCTGAAAAAACACGGCGTCCCTCAGGAACATGTGCCATTCCCATTGATACTATCTTATGTGCTGGTATCTTTGTTATGTCTTTTCCCTCAAATATAACGCTTCCCTTTTTGGGAGAGAGAAGTCCGGTGATAGTGTGGAGAGTAGTAGTCTTGCCAGCACCGTTAGCACCTATAAGGGCGATAACCTCACCTTTATTAACTTCAAAAGAGATACCTTTGATAGCCTGTATCATACCATAATATACTTCTAAATCTTTAACTTCAAGCATCGCCATAATTTATACCTCATTTCTACTCACCAAGATATGCCTTGATAACCTGCGGATCATTCAACACATCTGATGTATCACCCTGTGCAAGCACCTCACCGAAGTTAAGTACGGTAAGCTGTTCACAGATTCCACTTACGAGTTTCATATCATGTTCAATAAGAAGAATGGTCATATGGAAATGGTCTCTTACAAATTTTATCATGTCCATAAGTTCTTCTGTTTCGTTTGGATTCATACCGGCGGCAGGCTCATCGAGAAGAATAAGTTTAGGATTTGTAGCAAGTGCACGTGCTATCTCAAGTTTTCTCTGCTGACCGTAAGGAAGGTTCTGAGCCTGAACATTTGCGTCATCTGTAAGTCCGAACACTTCAAGAAGTTCCATTGCAATATCATTCATTTCCTTTTCAACTTTATGATAGCGTGGAAGACGGAGTATGCTGTCAAGTGTTGAATAATGATGATTGTTGTGAAGTCCTGTTTTTACATTGTCAAGTACAGTGAGCTGTGAAAACAGTCTTATATTCTGGAATGTTCTTGCGATTCCTGATTTATTTATCTCGATGGTAGATTTGCCCGTAAGGTCTTTGCCATCTAAGATTATCTTTCCGCTGTCAGGTTTGTAAACACCTGTCAGAAGGTTGAATATAGTTGTTTTTCCGGCACCGTTTGGTCCGATAAGTCCGTAAAGCTGTTCTTTGCCAATGTTGATGCTAAAGTTGTTTACGGCACGGAGACCACCGAAAGAAATACCAAGATTTTGTACATCTAATAAAGTTTCCATTACTATGCAGCCTCCTTTTTATTTTTCCTGAATGAAAGGTGTTTTTCACGCCATTCGATTGCTTTTGGTGCCCAGTTAAAGAGCATCATTACGATAAGTACAATAGCATAAATGAGCATACGGTAATCAGACATTCCACGCAAAAGCTCAGGAAGAAGTGTAAGCACGACAGCGGCTATGATAGAACCTCTGATGTTTCCGATACCACCGAGAACTACGAATACAAGGATGTTTATCGACATGTTGTAACCGAAGTTGTTTGTGTTGGCTGTGAGGTTTGAGAGGTTGTGTGCATAAAGAACACCTGCTGCACCGGCCATTGCTGCTGATATCGTAAATGTCATAAGTTTGTACTTTGTGATATTGATACCGATTGACTCGGCAGCAATTCGGTTGTCTCTTATCGCCATGATAGCACGACCATCTCTTGAATGAATGAGGTTTAATACTATAAATAATGTTATGAGAATAAGTATAAAACCGATAAAGAAAGTCGAGTCATTAGGTGTACCTGTGATTCCCTGAGGTCCGTTGACGATAATCTTTCCATCAGGCTCAAGGTTTAAACTTACGGCATCCTTTGTTGAAAAATGAAACCCTTTAGAGTCTTTTCCTATAAAAAGGACATTTACAAGGTTCTTGATAATCTCACCAAATGCAAGTGTAACTATGGCAAGATAATCGCCGTTAAGTCGCAGAACAGGAATACCGATTATGATTCCGAATATGGCAGCGGCTACTATTCCTATTATAAGTGCGATAAAAAATCTCAGTGTGCTGTTTGTTATAGTGTCCTGTGTCGCTTTTGAGAAGAATGAGCTTGTGAATGCACCAACACACATAAAACCTGCATGACCAAGACTTAATTCTCCAAGTATACCTACTACAAGGTTAAGTGAAATGGCAAGTATTATATAAGTACAGAGAGGAACCATAAGTCCCTGAAAGAGAGAAGATATCTCGCCTGCATTTATAAGAATCTGCATTATAACAAAAGCAGCTATAACTATACCATAAGTAATAATATCATTTAATTTTTGTTTAGATAATTTCTTTGACATAATAATCCTCATTTCCGAGCAAGTTGTTGCGAGGTGGCGGCGCAAATTTCACATTTGCATCTGCCATAAAAACTATTTGCTTTGCTCAAAAACAAATAGTCGTGTGACAAAATGCTGCATTGGCAGTATTTTTCACACTGTATCTGCCGCCTATACTTTTTCCTGAATCTTTTTGCCTAAAAGTCCTGTCGGTTTAACGAGAAGAACTATGATAAGTACGGCAAAAACAATCGCATCTGCCATCTGTGATGAAATGTAGGCTTTGCCAAATATCTCTATGATACCTAAAAGGATACCACCTATAAATGCTCCGGGTATTGAGCCGATACCACCGAATACGGCAGCAACAAAGGCCTTGATACCGGGCATTGCACCTGTGTAAGGTGTAAGACTTGGGTAAGCAGAGCACAGAAGTACGCCTGCGATAGCGGCAAGTCCTGAACCAATCGCAAATGTAAGTGCGATAGTTCCGTTTACATTGATACCCATCAAAAGTGCAGCACCACGGTCTTCTGATACGGCACGCATAGCCTGACCGGGTTTTGTTTTCTGTACAAAAAACATCAAAGCTATCATTATAACAATACAAACTAAGATAGTAATGATAGTTTCTCCGGAAAGATTAAGTTTTCCTCCGGCAAGTGAAAGTCCCTTCCATTTGATAACTGATGGAAAAGTCTGGGCATTTGCTCCAAAAAGTAAAAGTGCGATATTCTGGAGTAAATAGCTGACACCTATTGCAGTAATAAGAACTGCGAGTGAGGAAGATGCATTTCTGAGTGGTTTGTATGCAATTCTCTCAATGACAATACCAAGAACCGTACAGACTATAACTGAAATTATAAGTGCCGGGAAAGCAGGTATTCCTGCATTTGTCATGGAAAGAAGAGATACATAAGCACCTATCATGATTACATCTCCATGTGCAAAGTTAAGCATTTTTGCGATACCATATACCATCGTATAACCTAAAGCAATAATGGCATAAACGCTTCCGAGACTTAATCCGTTAAATAAATACGATATAAAGCTCATGGGTTACCTCCTGTTTTTTTAAAAGTAAAGTCTGTATGAGAAAGTTAAAAGCTCATACAGACTTATATAATATCATATAACAACTCCAAAATCTACAAAATGCACAGTATCTGTAATCTTTTACCTGTAAAAGATTTAGACAGTTAATTATAAGATTTTGTCACTTATCAAGCGGACATTCGCAATCCACTCAGCTACTTGCATTGCTCTACGCAATAGAAGTGAGGGACTTGCTTGATAATGTTAAATTTTATTCAGCTATATTATAAGAACCGTTCTCAACAACTACGACAGTAGGTTCTTTTGTTGGCTCACCATCTGCTGACCACTTAATACTCTTAGCTGTAAGACAACTGAGTTCAATTTCAGTCATTGATTTCTTTAATGCATCTGACATATCAGAAATACTCATATCAGGTGTTATCTTTGCTTTTTCAGCAGCAGCCTTTATTGTGTAGATACAATCGTAAGCATCAGCGGCAAACTGGATAGGTGTGTCTTTAAATGCTTTCTTATATGCTTTTACGAAAGTCTGTGTCTTTTCATCTTTTGAATCAGGTGTGAATGGTGTGAGGAACATAAGTCCTTCTGCAAGTTCTTTGTCAAATCCGTCGAGTGCAAGGATACCGTCCATACCGTCACAGCCAAAGTATTTAGGTGTGAAGTTTGCTTTCTTTGCCTGGGCGAGTATAAGTGATGCCTCCTGATAATATATAGGAAGAAATACCATTTCTGCACCAGCACTCTTAGCCTTCTGAATCTGCACTGAGAAATCTGTCTTGCTGTCAGCAGTAAATGCCTCAGCAGCCACGATTTCAAGTCCTTTTGTCTTTGCCTCAGCAGCAAATTTCTGGTAAATACCTGATGAATAAGGATCAGAGCTGTTGTAGATTACTGCTATCTTTGAAGCAAGTTTGTGGTCTGCAATGTAATCAGCAGAAGCACTACCCTGATTAGGATCAGAGAAACACATACGGAATGCGTTGTCATACTGGATAGATTCTACTGCTGTTGCTGATGGTGTGAGCTGGAACATATTGTCATTGTGTGACTGCTCAACAACTGCTGTACAAGGGTTTGATGTAACTGTTCCGACAAGCATCTGCATACCCCAGTCTTTTAAACTGTTGTAAGCGTTTACTGATTTTTCAGTGTCATTCTGGTCATCCTCAAATTTATAATCAATCTTTTTACCGTTGATACCGCCGGCTGCATTGATCTCATCTACAGCGAGCTGTATGCCATTCTGTACGGCTTTTCCGTAAATAGCTGCATCACCTGTTGTAGGTCCGATGCCACCAATCTTAAAAGTGTCTGATTTTTTACTTCCTTCGTCCTTCTTGCTGCCGCATGCACACATAGAAAATGCCATAGCGGATACAAGTACAAGACTTAATGTCTTTTTCCATAATCTCATAATAATTACCTCCTTTTTCTTTTACTAATGTATGGTAGTTTTTAAGGGGCAATTTGTCAATAGAAAAAAGTACCAAAAGTTGAAGAAAATTAAAGTTATAATTGATAGTTTTTCACCTATACTTATAACGAAAATCTGTTCATTATATCTTTTATAGCCAAAGCATTTTCTTCATTCTTGCTGACAATACCTGCAAGATCTTCTGTAATTTTTCTTGTCTGTTCGACTTTCGTTATAACATCTTCAGTATGTACCGTAAGTCCGTCAGGATTATTTTGTACACTGCTGATCTGCGTCTTGATATCTGAAACAGCTTTGACAAATTCATCAGAGCAGTCGTGCATTTCATGGATGATGTCCTTTATTTCGCTGATTGAATTATTGTACTCATTAGTTGCCTCAAGGAAATCATGAAACTGTGTTTTGATATCTTCTTCCATAAAACTTATAATATTATCAAAACAGTTCTGTACCATATTTATATGTTCCTTTGTTTCGTTACATATGTTCTGTATTGATGTGGCTGTCTGGCGTGAACTTTCGGCAAGATTGCCTATCTCGTTTGCGACAATACTGAATCCACGCCCAGCTTCACCGGCACGTGCGGCTTCGATTGATGCGTTTAAGGCAAGCAGGTTCGTCTGAGTTGTAATATCAAGAATCTGTTTTGCCATATCATCAATTTCTGTAAGAGACTGCAGGTTCACCATAGCTTCCTTAATAGAACGATTATTTTCATCGAGCTTTGTATTGGCTGCTTCAAGAGAAATGCTTGTCGTATTACGCATTTTGATGATTTTATCCATGAGTTTACTGCTTTGTGTATCGCCGATCTGAATCTTGTTTTCTACCTGTGCTACAACATCCGAAATATCATTGATACTGCTGTCAACTTGTTCGACAGTATCATTTATCTGATCGGTATGTCCTGCAAACTGTTCTGTGGCAGCAGCATTGTCATCTACACACTGGATAAGCATTTCGGAGGAGTCTGACATTTTAACAGCTGAGTCGGTAAGTGAGTCTGAACATGAACCGAGTTTTTGTATTATGTCTTCAAATGAATCACTTAAAGAATTGAGTGCTGTACTTATCTGACCGACTTCACTATTGGTATTTATATATTTTTCGAGTTTATCATGCTTTTTGATATTGAGTTCTTTAAGTTCAAGTAAAGCATCTGTTACATATGTAAGTGGTTTTGTATGCATATGGATAAATAACCATGACAAAGAAGAGATCATTATACATGATATGATACAAAATATTGCAAGTGTACGCATTGTTTTATAAACATCAGAATATAAGCTGTTTTCTTTTGCTTTTGCTACAACAGCCCAGTCATGTTCACTGTTATACTGGTAAGATATAACATATGATGTTTTGCCTGAATTTTTGTAGGTGAATGTGTCTGTAGTATTTTTAGTATTATTTTCAATATTTTTGATCACATTTAAAATTCCTTTATCTGTTGCTTCTTTTGTGATAAGTGAGGTATCTTCATCATCAAATATATACATTTTTGATGAAACATTTATCATAGAATACTGAATAGCTTTTTTGTCAGTCTTTTTTGTTTCGTTTAACAAGCTTTCAAGTTTTTCCATAAATGGACCACCGCCTACATAGCCCACAATAGTAGTACCATCTGTATCATATACAGGGCAGTACATTGAAAGGATAAGCTTTTGTGATGCGGGTGACACTATGATTCCGGCATTGTAAAGTCCGTTATTTTTAATCATTGCATTTTGAAGTGCCTTTAATGAATCGCCTTTTCGTGTAGTCATTCCGACAACCTTAGGATTTGAGTGAGTTACTACATGGGTGTTCCATTCGCCAGAGTAGATTCCCTCCCAGTTATCAAGTCCTTCAAAATATTTTTCGGTATATTTTTGGGCCTTTGCCTGCTTGTCTTTATTGTTAAGGTCTTTTAGATAATCAACTATTACAGGGCTTATACTGAACTTTTTCAACAGATCTTCCTGATGTGCGACATATTCGCTTATAAGTGTAGTCTGTGAATTGAGTGAGGTTTTCATGCTGTCCTGTGCACTTTTTTTCATTAATTTTGTCATTCCTGACTGTGTAAAAATATACAGTATTGCTATACAGATAATAGTCAGAACTGTAATTGCACTTGTCAGTGCTGTTTTCATTTTAAGATTTTTGAACATAAAATTCCTCCTTCTGTACATTTATCTTTGTAAATAAAGGTAGTCAAGCGGATATTCGCAATCCGCTTTGCTACTTGCTCATAACACTATCAGCTGCTAT
>NZ_JAHLQE010000042.1 GCF_018918235.1 Eubacterium sp. MSJ-13 | reverse complement strand
AGTATATCGGAAATCCAGCCGAAAGGATTCGTTTTGAGAAGATTCCGAGAGTACATAAAAGTAAAAGGAGGAAAATATTTTGAGAAAAGCAGGAATTTTAATGCCGATAACATCACTGCCATCACCTTATGGTATCGGGACTATGGGAGAGGCAGCGAGAGAATTTGTCCGTTTTTTACATAAAGCAGGGCAGGCATACTGGCAGATATTACCGATATGTCCTACAAGTTATGGAGATTCACCATACCAGTCGTTTTCATCATATGCCGGAAATCCGTATATGATAGACCTTGATGACATGTGTGGGGAGGGATTACTTGAAAAAAATGATTATGAAAATATAGATTGGGGTGACAACCCTGAAAAAGCAGACTATGGTCTTCTCTATCAGAAAAGGTTTGATGTATTAAGGAAAGCTGCAAAAGCGGCAGAAGAAAAATATCAGGCAGAACTCTCACAATTTAGAGCAGAAAATGAAAAATGGCTTCCTGATTATGCATTATTTATGGCTATAAAGGATGAGCAGAACGGGGTATCATGGCTCGAATGGCCTGAAATTTTGAGAAAAAGAGACAACAAGGCTCTTTCAGTAGAGAGAGAAAAATTAAAAGAGGAAATAAGATTTTGGGAATGTGTACAGTTTTTATTCTTCAGACAGTGGAGAAGATTAAAAGCATATGCAAATGAGAATAATATTAAGATAATAGGTGATATTCCTATCTATGTATCATCTGACAGTGCAGATGTCTGGGCAAATCCTGAACAGTTCCAGCTTGACAATGACCTTATGCCTGTAAGTGTTGCAGGATGTCCTCCTGATGGATTTTCAGCAGACGGTCAGCTTTGGGGAAATCCATTGTTTAACTGGGAACTTATGAAAGAACAGGGTTACAGTTGGTGGGTTGATAGGATAGCATACCAGACAAAGATATATGATATTCTCCGCATTGACCATTTCAGAGGATTTGATGCATATTATTCTATACCTTACGGTGAAAAAACAGCAAGAAACGGGGAGTGGAAAGAAGGGCCGGGAATCGACCTTTTCAATGTAATAAACGAAAAACTCGGAGAACTTCCTATCATAGCAGAAGACTTGGGATTCTTGACAGACTCAGTCAGACAGCTTCTCAAGGATACAGGATTTCCGGGAATGAAAGTTCTTGAGTTTGCATTTGACAGCAGAGATACAGAATCAGGATATCTTCCTCATCTCTACAATAGGAATTGTGTAGTGTATGCGGGAACACATGACAATGAGACGATTCTTGGATGGTTTGAAGCTATCTCAAAAGAAGATGCGGAATACGCAAAGAGATATATGCGTCTTTCAGAAGCAGAGGGTTATCATTGGGGCGTGATGAGAACAGCGTGGGCTTGTATAGCTGATACTGCGATCATGCAGATGCAGGATATTCTCGGGCTTGGAAGGTATGCAAGAATGAATACACCTTCGACTCTCAGTGATAAAAACTGGAGTTGGAGATGCTTGCCGGGAGCGTATAATGATACGCTGGCAGAAGTGCTTCATGGGGAAATGAAGTTGTATGGAAGACTTTAACACTATCAAGGAAGTTAGAAAAAGCTGTGGATTTATAGTAATTCCGCAGCTTTTTGTTTTATTGAGAGATAAAAGGTTAAACTGTCGTTTTTGTGTCGTTAAATTGTCGCTTTTTTCGTCAAAAAATAATGTATAATAATGTTAAAGATAAAGAAGGGAGGTAAGTTGTTTATGACTGGACACAATCAAAAAGAATGCGAAGAGTTTATAATGAAAGTACAAACAAAAGTGCAAGAAATAATACAAGATTTTGATAAACTTTCGTATGAAGATAAAAAATATATTTTAGATTTTTATAAAAAATTTTTACTAATAAATATCAGTTTTAGATAGATTGAGTTATTTTCAAAATTTATCTGAATGTATGGCTTGTGTAGAATGAACATTTAGCCGACATGAGGAAAAGTATATATTGTAAAGATTTCAGAAAGGAGTGTTGGGGATTGGGTAGATTTTTAAATCCGGATAATGCAGCATTTAAAAGGACATTAAATTCTAAAATATATATCGATAAGACGGAACTTCTTGATTTTACCAATGAGGTGATAAATACGAACGCAGCTTTTATTTGCAACAGTCGTCCGAGGCGTTTTGGAAAGTCTGTTACAGCAGATATGCTTACAGCCTATTACAGTAAAGGGTGCGATTCAAAGGAATTATTTTCAGATTTAAAAATAGGAAGTTTGGAGGGCTTTGAGGAAAATTTAAATAAGTATGATGTAATTCATTTTGATGTGCAGTGGTGTTTAGAACCTGCTGGAAATCCAAAAAAGTTCGTTGATTATATAACTAAAAATATATTAAATGAGTTAAGAGATGATTTTCCGGAAATTATTTCTGAAAAAATGAACTCGCTGCCCGATGCGTTATCGAATATAAATGCGAAGACAGGAAGACAGTTTATAATAATTATTGATGAGTGGGATGTTTTGATAAGGGATGAGGCCGCTGAATTTGAGGTTCAGGATGAGTATATAAATTTTTTAAGGGGTCTTTTTAAAGGAACTGAACCTATGAAATATATAGGTCTTGCTTATATTACGGGTATTTTGCCTATAAAAAAACTAAAGACACAGTCTGCACTTAATAATTTTGATGAATACACTATGCTTGATGCTGGTGAGCTTGCAAAGTACATAGGTTTTACACAGGATGAAGTTAAAACTTTGTGTGATGAATATGGAACAGATTTTGAAAAAGTAAAACATTGGTATGATGGTTATCGGCTTGGAGAATACCATATTTATAATCCAAAAGCAGTTGTAAGTGTTGTTACAAAAAGGTCTTTTCAGAGTTATTGGTCGCAGACGGGATCATACGAAACAATAATACCATTGATAAGTAAAAATTTTGATGGACTTAAAAATGCAATAATTGAGATGATTTCAGGAGACATGGTTAAGGTTGACACTGGAACATTTCAGAATGACGCAGTAAATTTTTCAAACAGGGATGATGTAATAACATATCTTATACACTTAGGGTATCTGGCATATGATGAGAAGCACAGGTGTGCGTATATACCAAATGAGGAAGTAAGGCAGGAACTTTTAAAAGCAACAAGACAGAAGAAGTGGAAAGAGTTTATTGAATTTGAGAGGCAGTCAGATAATCTTTTAGATGCAACATTAGATATGGATAAGAAAAAAGTATCGGAAATAGTTGAAAAAATTCATATGGAATATGCATCAGTAATTAAATACAATGATGAAAATTCACTTAGCAGCGTATTGACTATTGCGTATCTTAGTTCAATGAAATATTATTTTACACCGATTCGTGAACTTCCGGCAGGCAGGGGATTTGCTGATTTTGTATATCTGCCAAAACCGGAATACACAGATTTTTATCCGGCATTAGTGATTGAACTTAAATGGAATAAAAATGTACGGACGGCATTAGACCAGATTAAGCAGAAACAGTATTCAAAGTCTCTTTTATCATATACCGGTGATATACTTATTGTAGGAATAACATATGACAAAAAGGATAAAATGCATAAATGTGAGATTGAAAAGTATGAGAAATAATGTTGCCGTTTACATTTATGGATTTACACTTCCCTCGTCATAGACGGCGTTATCCCATATTTCTTTTTATAAAGCCTGTTAAAGTGCGACAGATTGTTAAAACCACAGTCACCGGCTATCTCAAGTACAGTGTCCTCAGTGGTGAGCAGTCTGGTTCGTGCTTTTATCAGGCGAAAATCATTAAGATATTTGATAAAGCTCGTTCCCATATGATTTTTAAAAAACTTCATAAAATGAGATGGACTGTAATGGCATACATCAGCTATTTTTTCAATCGGAATTTCTTCATTATAATGCTGTTCCATATAAGTAAGTATCTCTTTTACCTTATCCACCGATTTTTCTGATTTTTTATTAACTTCTGTTTTAGGCGGATGCCTTATCATAATGTGTATCAGTTCCAGCAGACATGACTTGATGGCAAGCTGGTAGCCAAACTCTTTTTTATCGCACAGAACATCCATAGTATTTATAATCTTCACAAAATGGGAATAAAAAGAATATCCCATATGCACATGAGTTACAATGGGAAAATCACCATTAAAAAAAGGAGTCAGATATTCAGACATAGTTATATCATTTGTCGCAAAACTGAGAAGTTCCTTTTTAAAAATAATATTCTCATACTCCAGTCTGTCACCGATAGCACAATCAATAGAATGAAGATTTTCAGGGAGAACCACCAGAATATCCCCTGCCGATAGCTGATGAGCAGTAAGGTTAAGCGTAACTTTTGCCGAACCATGCTTGATAACAATAAGTTCCATATCATTGTGCCAGTGCAGAGGAACACTCGGAAAATCCGTAGGAATAGAACATGGATAAGTATTAAATAAAAATTCCTCACTAGAATGAGACTTAGTTTCGTGGTATTTATTTTTTTCAATCTGATTCATTCGTATAAAAACCTCCCCAAAAGATATTTTTATTATATTAAAAATAACAGTAAATATATAAACAAAAATACTTATTACTTATCGTATATATCCAGTATTTATATTATAAAATTTTTCAATACACAGCGAGACTGTCATAAATCTAAATTGGATTGTGTGGTTGTAGCATACAACAGTTTTGCGTCCGTTCTCAAAAAATATCTCTAAATGATAGTATTGTATCATATCGTGCTAGGAAAAGACAAGAACTGCACTTATCAAAATGATATATTATAGTCACAAAGTAAATAGTTACCACACACAAAACTGTGTCAGGTAATCGAAACTAAATATTCACATAGGATTGTGAATGAAGATATGGATAAGAGATAGAGAAAATCAGAATCAGTTACAAAGTAAACAATACGTGCAAAACTTATCACAAAATGGAGGATTATCATGGATATCAAAAACATTTTAGAGCAGAAACTTGGAAAAGGCATTGCTGACAGCAGCAAGCAGGAAATTTATGTTGCGCTTTTAAATATCACAAAAGATATGTCAGAGGAAAAAGTGCAGGAAGATACAGGAAAGAAAATTTATTACATTTCAGCAGAATTTCTGATTGGAAAACTTCTTTCAAACAATCTTATAAATCTCGGAATTTATGCAGATGTAAAGAAAGTCCTTGCTGACAACGGCATAAGCCTTGCGGAGATTGAGGAGATTGAGGCGGAGCCTTCACTTGGTAATGGTGGTCTTGGCCGTCTTGCAGCATGTTTCCTTGATTCGATAGCAAGTCTTGGACTTAACGGTTCAGGTATCGGTCTTAATTATCATCTTGGATTATTTAAGCAGGTATTTGAAAATAATAAGCAGAAAGAAACTGCAAATCCATGGATAGAGGAGAATACATTCCTCAGAAAAACAGATGTAAGCTATCCTGTAAAATTCAAGGATTTTACTGTTCAGTCAAGAATGTATGAGATAGATGTAACAGGATATGACAACAGAACAAACAAACTTGAATTGTTTGACCTTGATACAGTAGATGATAGTATTGTAGGAGATGGCATTGATTTTGACAAGAAGGATATCGCAAAAAATCTTACATTATTCCTCTATCCTGATGACAGTGATGATGACGGAAGAAAACTTAGAATCTATCAGCAGTATTTCATGGTAAGCAATGGTGCAAAACTTATAATAGATGAGTGCAAGAAAAAGGGAAGCAATCTCCACGATTTATATGATTATGCGGTAATCCAGATAAATGATACACATCCTACAATGGTAATCCCTGAGCTTATCCGTCTGCTCATGGAAGAAGGAATTGATATGGATGAGGCGATTGAGATTGTTTCAAAGACCTGTGCATACACAAACCACACAATTCTTGCAGAAGCACTTGAAAAGTGGCCTATCTCATTCCTCAAGGAAGTTGTACCACAGCTTGTACCTATTATTGAGGTGCTTGACGATAAAGTACGCCGCCGCTTTGATGATGAGAGCGTAGTTATCATTGACAAAAATGATACAGTACATATGGCTCATATCGACATTCATTACGGATTCAGTGTAAACGGTGTAGCTGCACTTCACACAGAAATCCTTGAAAAATCAGAACTTAACAACTTCTACAAGATTTATCCTGAGAAGTTTAACAATAAAACAAACGGTATCACATTCAGAAGATGGCTTCTTCACTGCAATCCTGAACTTACAGATCAGCTCACAGAATGGATAGGTGACGGCTATAAAAAAGATGCAGAGGAACTTAAAAAACTTGAAAAATATCTTTCAGATAAGGATGCACTCGACACACTCCTTAAGATAAAGACAGATAACAAGGCAGATTTTGTAGATTATATAAAGAGAACTCAGGACATTACGCTCAATCCTAATTCAATATTTGATATTCAGGTTAAGCGTCTCCATGAGTACAAACGCCAGCAGTTAAATGCATTGTTTGTAATACACAAATATCTCGAAATCAAGAAGGGAAATATACCTGAGACTCCTATTACAGTAATATTTGGTGCAAAGGCAGCACCAGCTTATGTTATAGCAAAAGATATCATTCATCTTATCTTATGTTTACAGGAGATAATCAACAATGATCCTGAGGTGAACAAATACCTCAATGTTGTAATGGTAGAAAACTACAATGTAACAATGGCAGAAAGACTTATCCCGGCATGTGATATCTCAGAACAGATTTCGCTTGCATCAAAAGAAGCAAGTGGAACGGGAAATATGAAATTCATGCTTAACGGAGCAATCACACTTGGTACGGAGGACGGAGCAAATGTGGAAATCCACCAGTTTGTTGGCGATGACAATATTTATATCTTTGGAGCAGAGAGTGACGAGGTAATAGCACATTATGCAAACTCTGATTATGTATCAAGAGACTACTATGAAAAAAATCCTGCGCTTAAAGAGGCAGTTGATTTTATCACAGGTGATGAGATGCTTAAAGTTGGTGATGAGACACAGCTTAACCGTCTTAAAAATGAACTTTTAAATAAAGACTGGTTTATGACATTCCTTGACTTTGACAGCTATGTAGAAACAAAGGAAAAAGCTTATGCAGACTTTAATGACAGAGAGGCATGGGCGAAGAAAATGCTTGTAAATATCAGTCAGGCAGGTTTCTTCTCATCAGACAGGACTATTGCACAGTATAATGAGGATATTTGGAAACTGTAATTTAACACTATCAGGCAAGCCACACTTCTATTGCGTAGAGCAATAAGTGGTGGGTGGGGACTTGCAAGTAAAGCGGATTGCGAATATCTGATTTAACATAAATTACCAATTTATTTTGTATTTGCAACTGCAATGCATCGAGTTTCAAAAATAGCTATGCTATAATGCATAAATATGATGTATGGGTTATAATATATTTTGAAGAAGCTATTAAAAATATGCTTGAAATTTTCTCAAACCGGAAAAACGGTGAGATTATTTCAGGCATATTTTTTGTTATATTCGAGTTGCTGTTAATTCTTGACAAATTGGTCTATCAATGATAGACTCCAATTAGTCTATTATGAATAGACCAGAAAGGAGATGAATATGGAGTGGATATTGAATTAGGTGAAGTACAGGCAAAGTTTGCTGATATAATATGGGAGAGAGAACCAATATCATCGGGAGAGCTGACAAAAATCTGTGGGAAAGAATTAGGGTGGAAAAAATCAACCACATATACGGTTCTGAAAAAACTTTGTGAAAAAGGAATTTTTCAAAATATCAATGGAACAGTTACATCAAAAATTTCTAAAGATGCGTTTTATTTTGCAAAAAGTGAAAAAATGGTGAATGAAAATT
>NZ_JAHLQE010000020.1 GCF_018918235.1 Eubacterium sp. MSJ-13 | reverse complement strand
GCACCCGGAGGGTGAAATAATAAACCCCCATTTGAAATGGGGGTTGCTAACTTAGAAACATAGTGGGATGTAAAGACACCACCTATGGCATTGACATATTCCCTGTAAGCTGATTTAATAGAAACATAGTGGGATGTAAAGTACGGAGTAATGATGTCACTTTTAAAACAATACTCGGATTTAATAGAAACATAGTGGGATGTAAAGAATGTTAATCATTACACCTAATAGACCCATGATAAGGATTTAATAGAAACATAGTGGGATGTAAAGAACTGATATAGAATATGCGGTGACATTGCGTAATACTCGATTTAATAGAAACATAGTGGGATGTAAAGGTAAGTGATTATGAAGTATAGAACGGAGGTTGATTGGATTTAATAGAAACATAGTGGGATGTAAAGTCTTTTATAAGTGGCGAATGGAACAAAAAATTATACGATTTAATAGAAACATAGTGGGATGTAAAGCAATATCCGTCTAACACATCATTAGAACCACTTGAAAGATTTAATAGAAACATAATGGGATGTAAAGGAAACGCTGCAAGAAAAGCTAATAGACACAGAGATTTAATAGAAACATTGTGGAATGTAGAGGCATCAACTTGACAAATTGTTGTATGTTTTCTCATGATTTATAGAAACATTATGGTAAGTTACAAAATTTCACGCACAGAAGGAGAAGAATATATGGAAGAGAGAATAACTGGAGTAATGATTTATTATTATTTCGTGTGCAAGCGTAAGCTATGGTATTTTTGTCATGAAATTAATATGGAATCAGGTAACGAGGATGTACAGCTTGGAAAGATTTTGGATGAAACAAGTTATGGAAGGAGTGAGAAACATATTCAGATCAATGGTGAGATTAACATTGATTTTATAAAAGAACATCATGAATTACATGAGATTAAAAAAAGTAAGTCAATAGAGCAGGCAGGAATATGGCAGGTTAAATATTATCTGTATTATTTAAAAAAGCGTGGAGTAGATGGATTAAAGGCAAAAATAGATTATCCATTATTAAAAGAAAATGTTATGGTTGAATTATCAAAAGATGACGAAATTCAGCTACAGTGTGTGATTAAAGATATTGTTAAAATGAAAAGGGAAAAAAGACCTCCGATTATGAAGAAAACAAAATTGTGTTCAAAATGTGCATATCGTGATTTGTGTTTAATTTGAGAGGAGGGTGTCTATGAAGCAAAGTTTTTATGTTTATAATGATGGTGAAATTAAAAGGAAAGATAATACACTACAATTTCGTACATATGAGGGAGAAAAAAGGGATATTCCGATAGAGCGGGTTTCGGACATTTATGTTATGTCAGAAATGTCATTTAATACAGCATTTTTAAACTATATTTCTCAGTATGGTATTCCGATTCATTTTTTTAATTATTATAATTTTTATACGGGAAGTTATTATCCGAGGGAATCACTGCTTGCCGGACAGTTATTGGTGAATCAGGTGGAGTGTTATCGTGATAATGTGAAAAGATTGAAAATTGCTCAGAAAATCATAGATGCCTCATCTTTCAACATATATAGAAATTTGAGATATTATAATGGAAGAGGTAAGGATGTTTCAAAGTGGATGAGTGAAATAGAAGGATTGAGAAAACACATTGAAAAGACCAATACGATAAATGAACTTATGGGCATTGAAGGAAATATAAGGCAACAATATTATGCGGCATGGAATGTTATAATAAATCAGGAAATAAAGTTTGAAAAAAGAGTAATGCATCCGCCTGACAATATGATAAATTCACTTATATCATATGTAAATTCATTGATTTACTCAAAAACATTAAGCGAAGTTTATCACACACAGTTAAATCCAACAATCAGTTATCTGCATGAGCCTGGGGTAAGGCGTTATTCATTGTGCTTAGATATATCTGAGGTTTTTAAACCTCTAATAGGTGATAGGTTAATATTTTCATTATTAAATAGAAATCAGATTACAGAAGACAGTTTTACACAGGAACTAAATTTTTTACATTTGAAAAAAGAAGCGTCAAAGTTGATTGTGAGGGAACTGGAAAATTCATTAAAAAAGACGATTAAACATAAGGAATTGGGGAGGCAGGTGTCTTATCAATATTTGATACGGTTGGAATTATATAAGCTGATAAAGCACATAATCGGAGAAAAAGAATATGAAGGGTTTAAAATATGGTGGTAAAGAATGTATGTAGTTCTGGTATATGATATAAGTTTGGAAGATAAAGGTGCAAAAAGATGGAGGTCTGTTTTTAAGATATGTAAAAAATATCTCTCACATATACAAAATTCAGTATTTGAAGGTGAAATCTCAAAAGTTCAATTAACGAAATTGCAAAATGAATTAAAACCGCATATAGATAAAAATCTGGATTCAGTTATCATCTTTAAGAGCAGACAGGAAAAATGGCTTGAAAAAGATTTTTGGGGGAAAGATGATGATATGACGGATTTTATGCTTTAAGAATTGAAGAAAGGGTGGATGTTTTTTAGACATCCACCCTTTTTTAGTTTGCGCGCCA
>NZ_JAHLQE010000061.1 GCF_018918235.1 Eubacterium sp. MSJ-13 | reverse complement strand
AAAATGAAGTTTTAACCCTGCGTGGCATAAAAAAGACATTTCCCGGAGTGAAGGCTTTAAATGGAGTTGATTTTACATTGAGAAAAGGCGAAATCCATGCTCTTATGGGAGAGAATGGTGCAGGTAAATCAACATTGATAAAAGTACTTACGGGTGTATATGATTTTGAGGCCGGTGAGATAAGAGTTGACGGTATAGAAGGACCTGTCATAAATCATTCCACACAGGAAGCTCAGCAGAAAGGAATAGCGACAGTTTATCAGGAAGTAAATCTTTGTCCGAATCTTACAGTTGCAGAAAATCTTTTTATAGGAAGAGAGCCAAGAAATGCACTTGGATTTATCCAATGGAAAAAGATGAATAAGATGGCACAAAAGATAGTAGATGACCTTAACATAGACATAGATGTTACTGTTACTCTTGAAAATTATTCAGTTGCATTGCAGCAGATGGTTGCAATCGCGAGGGCAGTAGATATGGACTCAAAGGTTCTTATTCTTGATGAGCCTACTTCTTCGCTTGATGACAGCGAAGTTGAAAAGCTGTTCAAGATGATGCTTAGGTTGAAAAAAGAGGGTGTAGGAATTGTATTTGTAACACATTTCCTTGAGCAGGTTTATGCGGTATGTGATATGATAACTGTTCTTAGAAACGGTGAACTTGTAGGTGAATATCCTGTTGCTGAACTTCCGAGAGTGGAGCTTGTCGCAAAGATGATGGGTAAAAACTTTGATGACCTTGCTTCTATCAAGGAAGCTGAGAGTTCAGTACAGGATGAGGTCATTATAGATGCAAAAGGTCTTAGTCATAAAGGAAAGATCAAACCGTTTGACCTTGTTATACATAAAGGTGAGGTTATCGGTCTTACAGGTCTCTTAGGTTCAGGTCGAAGCGAACTTGCAAGAGTAATATATGGTGCTGACAAGTCACAGAGTGGAACCCTCAAGGTTAAAGGAAAAGAGGTAAAGATAAATTCTCCGCTAGATGCCATGAAGCTTGGCATGGGATTTTTACCTGATGACAGAAAGGCAGAAGGTGTTATCGCAGACCTTTCCATCAGGGAGAATATCATACTTGCGGTTCAGGCAAAACGTGGTATATTCAGACTTTTGCCGAGAGCAGAGCAGGAAAAGATAGCAGAAAAATATATAAAAGAGATACAGGTCAAGACACCGAGTATGGAAGTACCTATCAGCCAGTTGTCAGGTGGTAACCAGCAGAAGGTAATCCTTGGAAGATGGCTTGCCACAAATCCTGATTTTCTTATACTTGATGAGCCTACAAGAGGTATTGATATCGGTACGAAGACAGAGATTCAGAAACTTGTAGTCAAACTTGCAAAAGAAGGTAAGGCGGTTATATTTATCTCATCTGAAATCGAGGAAATGCTTAGAACATGTGACAGGATGGTAGTATTAAGAGATGGTGCCAAAGTTGGAGAGATTGATGATGAAATGACACAGAATGCCATCATGAAGGCTATTGCGGGAGGTGACAAGAATGAGTAAGGAGAAGAACTCGTTTTGGAAAAAATGCACTGGAAGTAAATTATTTTTTCCGGCTGTCTGTTTGATATTAGTGATTCTTGTTAATGTTATAAAATCACCAAGTTTTTTACAGATATCCATAAATAACGGAGTGTTATATGGAAGACTTATAGATATAGCAAACAGAGGAAGTGAGATAGCGATACTTGCTATAGGAATGACTCTTACAATTGCTGTATCAGCAGGTACTGATATATCGGTAGGTTCGGTTATGGCACTTGTAGCTTCATGCTGTTGTACATCACTTGTAGGATACGGAGTAAGTTCAGCTTCAGCAGTTAAGCATCCTATCATATTTGGTGTATTGTTTGGAATACTTATAGGTGGTATCTGCGGATGCTTTAATGGTTTTATGGTTTCAAAACTTAAAGTACAGCCTATGGTAGCTACACTTGTACTTTATACGGCAGCGAGAGCTATCGGTCTTGTTGTAAGCAACAACCAGATAACATATGTACGTGTAAAACAGTACAAATATCTTGGAAATTTCTGGCATATAGGAAACTGGGAATGTCCGATACCTACACCTATATTTGTTGCGATAATCTGTATCATACTTGCTACACTTCTTCTTAAGAAAACGGCACTCGGAATGTATATACAGGCTGTTGGTATAAATGCTAGAGCAGCAAGGATAATGGGTATAAATTCAGCACTTATAATCTTTATATGTTATGTGATATGTGGTCTTGGTGCAGGTGTTGCCGGAACTGTGGCATCATCAAGAATTTATTCGGCTGATTCAAATAATATAGGTCTTAATTTTGAAATGGATGCGATTCTTGCAGTAGCTCTTGGAGGTAACAGTCTTGCAGGTGGTAAATTCTCACTTGCAGGCTCTATCATCGGAGCATACACGATACAGGCACTTTCAACAACGCTTCTTGCTTTCGGTGTAAAAACTGAACAGGCTCCCGTTATCAAAGCTATTGTTATTGTAATAATTGTTGCGATACAGGCTCCTGCGGTCCAGAGTTATATCAAAAACAGAAAAGCACGCAAAGCTAGTGCTACCGGAGGGGAGGCTGTTGCGAAATGAAAAATAAAAATAAGATAAAAATCGGAGGCAATAATCTTTTATTGCTCATAACAATAGTTCTTTTTATAGTTATGTACGGAATCGGATGTGTCGTATATGAAGATAAAGGATTTGGACATTTCCAGACATTCTTAAATCTTCTTATAACAAATGCAGGTCTTATATGTGTAGCCTGCGGTATGACATGTGTAATGCTTACAGGAGGTATCGATATCTCGGTAGGTTCACTTGTCGGACTTGACTGTATGATAATGGCTTACGGTATGACAAACCTTAAATGGAGTCCTGTATTTGCTATAGCAGTAGTTCTTGTTGTAGGCATCATATTTGGTGCGGTTCAGGGATTCCTTATCGGTGTGCTCGGTATCCAGCCGTTTATCATATCAATGGCAGGTATGTTCTTTGCAAGAGGTATGATAGCAGTTATCACGACAGAGATGGTAAATATAAATAATGCGACATTTGCTAAATGGGCTGATTGGAAACTTGAACTTCCATTTGGAGGATATACGAACAAACATGGTGTTGTCATGAATCCGTTTGTAAGAATGCCTGTTATCATTGCCCTGATAGTAGTTGCAGCTACATTTATAATACTCAAGTTTACAAAATTTGGACGTTCACTCTATGCTGTAGGTGGAAGCGAATCATCAGCAAAACTTATGGGATTAAATGTAAAAAAGACAAAGATGAAAGCTTATATGTTATCATCATTCCTCTGCTCTATCGGTGGAATCTTATATTGTTTGAACAGTATGTGTGGATTCGTTGCACAGGCAAAATTCATGGAGATGGATGCCATCGCTTCATCAGTAATCGGTGGTACACTTCTTACAGGTGGTGTTGGTAATGTAATAGGAACATTGTTTGGTGTGCTTATTAAAGGTACTATCGATACACTTGTACATACAAATGGTAAACTTCTTTCATCATGGTCAAGTATCGCGATATCAGCATTGCTCTGCTTCTTCATAGTTCTTCAGGCTATATTTGCACTTGTTAAAGAGAAGAAGAAAGAGTGATAGGATTACCATGAGGTTATATCTTTTTATGGCTGAACTGTTATAAAAAAACCATATTTTTATTTACAACAATACTTGATTAAATGTTTGATTTAGGGTATTATGAATATGGTGTTAAGAAAAAACTAAATTATTTTAGGAAAAGATATCATCTGATGTTTTTGGCAGTCTTAACAGCCGGAAACATCAGATGTTGTTGCATTAAAACAAAAAAATATTATAAAAGGAAAAGGAGAAAAAGATGGAAGTAAAAAATTATAAATTTTGGTTTTGTACTGGTTCACAGGATTTATATGGAGATGAGTGTCTTGCAAATGTGGCAGCTCATTCAAAACAGATAGTTGAGGCTTTAAATGCTTCTGGAAAACTTCCTTTTGAGGTTGTGTTAAAGCCAACACTTATCACAAATGAACTTATAAGAAAAACATTTAATGAAGCTAACAATGATCCTGAGTGTGCGGGTGTTATCACATGGATGCATACATTCTCACCTGCAAAGTCATGGATATTAGGACTTCAGGAGTACAGAAAGCCATTACTTCATCTGCATACACAGTTTAACATGGAAATTCCATACGATACGATAGATATGGATTTCATGAATGAAAATCAGGCAGCACATGGTGACAGGGAATATGGTCATATTGTTACACGCATGAAGATTGAGCGTAAAGTTGTTGTTGGCCATTGGTCTGACGAGAAAGTTCAGGAGAAGATAGGCTCATGGATGAGAACGGCAGTCGGTGTTGTTGAGAGCAGCCATATCAGAGTTATGCGCGTTGCTGACAATATGAGAAATGTTGCAGTTACAGAGGGCGACAAGGTAGAAGCTCAGCTTAAATTTGGCTGGGAAGTAGATGCTTACCCTGTTAATGAGATAGCAGAGGCAGTAGCAGCAGTTTCAGAGTCAGATACAAATGCACTTGTTGATGAATATTATGACAAATATGACATTCTCCTTGAGGGCAGAGATCCTGCTGAGTTTAGAAAACATGTAGCAGTACAGGCTCAGATAGAGATTGGATTTGAGAGATTCTTAAAAGAAAAGAATTATCAGGCAATCGTAACTCACTTTGGAGATCTTGGAGCACTCAAACAGCTTCCGGGACTTGCTATTCAGAGACTTATGGAAAAAGGTTACGGATTCGGAGCAGAGGGTGACTGGAAAGTTGCAGCTATGGTTCGTCTTATGAAAGTTATGACAGCAGGCATGAAGGACGCAAAGGGAACATCAATGCTTGAAGATTATACATATAATCTCGTACCTGGTAAGGAGGGAATACTTGAAGCTCATATGCTTGAGATTTGTCCGTCAATCTCAGAGGGACCTATCCAGATTAAGTGCCAGCCGCTTTCAATGGGTGACAGAGAAGATCCTGCAAGACTTGTGTTTACATCAAAGAATGGTCATGGTATCGCAACATCACTTATCGATCTCGGAAACCGTTTCAGACTTATCATAAACGATGTAGAGTGCAAGCAGACAGAAAAACCTATGCCAAAACTTCCGACTGCTACAAACTTCTGGACACCTGAACCTGATCTTTACACAGGAGCTGAGGCATGGATACTCGCAGGTGGTGCACATCATACAGCATTTACATATGACCTTACAGCAGAGCAGATGTGTGATTGGGCAGCAATGATGGGAATCGAAGCAGTAGTTATAAACAAAGACACAAATATCAGAGATTTCAAGAGAGATCTTATGCTCGGTGATATTGTTTACCGTTAGAAACAGTTTATTATCTAACACTATCAAAGAAGTAGCAGAGCGGATTGCGAATATCCGCTTGACAATTGTTTAAATGATTAGAAGATAGAAGTATATTGTTGCTGTCTGCATTAGTGCAGGCAGTGGTAAAACATTTTAATGTCAGGAGGAGAACATAAATGAAGGACATAATTGAAAGTGGAAAGACGGCACTTGGTATCGAATTTGGTTCTACAAAGATAAAAGCAGTTCTTATAGATGAAAATAACAACCTTATTGCGACAAGCGGCCACAAATGGGAAAATAAATATGAAAATGGTGTATGGACATACAGCCTTGATGATATCTGGTCAGGACTTCAGGACTGCTATAGCAAACTTGCTGCTACAGTAAAAGAAAAATATGATGCAGAGATTACAAAAATCGGTGCTATGGGATTTAGTGCAATGATGCATGGCTATATGGCTTTCGATAAGGATGATACTCTTTTAGTGCCATTCAGAACATGGAGAAATACTATCACATCTGAGGCTTCTGACAAACTTACTGAGGTGTTTGATTTCAACATTCCTCAGAGATGGAGCATTGCCCATCTTTATCAGGCAATCTTAAATAAAGAGAGCCATGTAAAAGATGTAAATTTCTTTACAACTCTTGCAGGATATATCCACTGGCAGCTTACAGGTAAAAAAGTTCTCGGCGTAGGAGATGCATCAGGAATGTTCCCTATCGACAGTACGACAGGTGACTATGATGAAAAAATGCTTGGTCAGTTTGATGAACTCGTTGCACCAGAAGGATTTGCATGGAAACTTAAAGAAATTCTTCCAGGAGTTCTCTCAGCAGGTGAAAATGCAGGCGTTCTTACAGAGGAAGGAGCAAAGAAACTTGATGTTTCAGGAAAACTTCAGGCAGGAACACCTATATGTCCTCCAGAAGGTGATGCGGGAACAGGAATGGTTGCAACAAACAGTATCGCAGTAAGGACAGGTAATGTATCAGCAGGAACATCTGTATTTGCAATGATAGTTCTTGAAAACAGACTTAAAAAAGCATACAGACAGATAGATATGGTGACAACTCCTGTAGGAGATGCAGTAGCAATGGTACATTGTAACAACTGTACATCAGAAATAAATGCATGGGTTGATCTCTTTATGGAATACTCAAAAGTTATGGGACTTGAAGTAACACCTGAGCAGATATTTGATAAGCTGTTCAATCAGGCACTTCTTGCAGAGAAAGACGGTGGCGGAATCGTAGCTTACAATTATTTCTCAGGAGAGCATGTAACAGGATTTGAGGAAGGCCGTCCATTACTCGTAAGAGAGACAAATGCAAAATTCAATCTTCCAAACTTTATGAGAGTTCAGCTCTACACAGCACTTGGAGCATTAAAGACAGGACTTGACATTCTCTTTAAAGAGGAAAAAGTTGAGGTTGATTCAATCTTTGGACATGGCGGATACTTTACTATAAAAGGTGTAGGTCAGAAGATACTTGCAGGTGCTATCAACACGCCTGTATCTGTTATGGAGACAGCAGGTGAAGGTGGAGCTTGGGGAATCGCTATCCTTGCATCATACATGGTGAACAAGAAAGACGGACAGTCACTTCAGGACTACTTAAGCAAAGAAGTGTTTGCAAATCAGCATGGAGAAGTTATAGAGCCTGATCCAGAGGATGTAAAGGGATTTGATGAATTTATTGAGAAATATACAAAATGCCTTGCAATCGAGAGAGCAGCAGTAGATAATCTCAAAAATACACGTTAGCGGATTGCGGATGTCCGATTTACAAATATCATTCATATGGTATGATTTGTACAATGAATTATCAATAGGTTATACTGAATGACCAGATAGAAAAATAAAGAGTCATGGCTGTAGCATTAAAGAAAATGCGGCAGCCATGGCTCTTTTGTTTTGATGCACTTGCCCGCTTTGTCATTACATAGTATAATGTTGACGATGATTATTAGATTGTGAGGATAATATTTATTGAAGATGCATAATTGATGTGTTTTATAAATACACAAGAGCATGACTGATGGGAGGAGAAAAATTATGACTTTTACAGAAAAAATTCAGAATGTACTGCCGGAGATTGATATAAACACAGGGCTTATGTACTGTGGAGATGATGAAGAACTTTATGAGGAAGTTGTCGGAGAATTTGTAGAGGGAGAGATGACCGGCTCTATAGAGGAAAATTATAAAAATAAAAACTGGAAAGACTATCAGATACAGGTTCATGCTGTTAAGGGAACAAGCCTTACTATCGGAGCACAGAGCCTGCATGAGCAAGCAATGGATATTGAACAGTCAGTAAAAAACGGTGATATTGATTTTGCATTGCAGCATCATGAATCATTTATGGAACATTATAAAAATGTGCTGGAAGGAATTAAGAAATGTATAGGGTAATGATTGTAGAGGATGATGAGGTCATAGCAAAGACTGTAAAAAAACATTTGGAGCAGTGGCAGTATGATGTACATATAGTATCAGATCTGTCAAATGTTATGGGAGAATTTGCCGGGTATTCTCCCAATATTGTCCTTATGGATATAAAACTTCCGTTTTATAACGGATATCACTGGTGCAGTGAGATACGCAAAGTGTCAAAACTTCCGATCATGTTCCTGTCGTCGGCATCTGACAATATGAACATAGTTATGGCTATGAACATGTGCGGAGATGACTTTATAGCAAAACCGTTTGACCTTGATGTACTGACAGTGAAGATACAGGCACTTATAAGAAGAAGTTATGATTTTTCTGTAGGAAGCAGTGTCATATCACACAGGGATGCAATGTTAAATCTTACTGATGCGACACTTAATTATAAAGATGAAAAGATAGAACTTACAAAAAATGAGCTTAAGATATTACAGACACTTATGGAGAATAAAGAGAAGATAGTTTCAAGAGATGACCTTATGGCAAAAATCTGGGAAAGCGATGATTATATAGATGAAAATACGCTTTCAGTCAATGTGAACAGGTTGAGAAAAAAACTGAAAGAAATCGGACTTGATGGTTTTATAATGACCAAAAAGGGGCTTGGCTATAAACTCGGTTAGAATGGAAAATATTATGAAAATATTTGTATCATATATAAAAACAAATATATTATGGGTTGTTTTTTGTGCAGTCTTTATATTATTTCAAATGGTATTTATGCGGCTTTCAGGGATGAAACAAAATGACTGTATATATGGAGTGATTCTTGAAAGTATGGTGTTTATAACGGTATTTTTTTGTGGATTTGTAAGTTATCTTATAAAATATAAAAAATTAAAAAAAACCGCTTTGCTTGATATTGATGAGCAGTCTGATATGCCTGAAACTTCAGACTGCGTTGAACGGTTGTATCAGGAAATAGTTGAAAATCAGATAATAAGCCGCAAAGAAATGAAAGCCGGCAAAGATAAGACGGACAGTGAAATGCTGCAATATTATGGGATGTGGGTGCATCAGATAAAGACACCGATAGCTGCGATGCGTCTTTTATTGCAAATGGACATATCAGAGTTTGCAGACGATAGAGAAGATGAGAATGTTCAAAATACAGATTGTCAGACACACACTAAACAGGAAGATGAATATACGGATAGTGAAGAAGATGAATTAGAAAAGATTTACCTTGGATTTGGGGAACTGAAAAAAGAATTATCAAATGAACTGTTTCAGATAGAGCAGTACACAGATATGGCACTTCAATATCAGCGTGTGCAATCAGAAACAAATGACTTTGTGCTTCAAAAAGTAAAACTTGACAAAGTGATAAGAGAATCAATAAGAAAGTATGCAAAGATATTTATAAGAAAAAAACTTGCCATGCATTATGAGGGAACTGATATAACAGTGGCGAGTGATGAAAAATGGCTTGGCTTTATAATAGAGCAGCTTCTCTCAAATGCCATAAAATATACAAAAGCCGGAAGTATAACTATAAGCGTTTGCACAAATGAACTAAAAACACAAAGGTTAGGTATGTCACAGAAAGATGACAAAGATAGTAAAAGTGATGGGAACATTTTTGATAAGATAGAAAAAAGGGTGGATTCACAAAATAAAAGCAGGATTATTTTTGTTGAGATTTCAGATGAGGGAATAGGTATAAATGCAGAAGATATACCAAGAGTATTTGAAAAAGGGTACACAGGTTATAACGGACATGAAAATAAAACATCTACTGGCATAGGACTTTATCTGTGCAAGCAGGCAGCCGATAAACTCGGACACCGATTGGAGATAGAGTCGGAGGAGAAGAAGGGGACAAAAGTGAGAATGTATCTTAAAGTGTCAGATTCTAAGCTCTGAGACAACGGACTTAAGCTGTTCAACTTTACTTTGGCATACTTCTTAGGATTTGTGTCTGAGCACACTTGGCACAAATCTTATGTATGAGATATATTATATTTCACACTATGAAAAAAATGTGTGCAGAAATGAGGCTTTTATGGCAAGAACAGTGAGTATAGGAAACCAGAATTTTGAAAAAATGATACAGCGGAACTGTTTTTATGTAGATAAAACAGGGTTTATAAAGGAATGGTGGGAAAGCGAAGATGAGGTTACGCTTATAACACGCCCGCGCCGTTTTGGAAAAACATTAAATATGAGTATGTTGAAATGTTTTTTCTCAAATAAATATGAAAACAGAGGGGAATTGTTTGAGGGACTTGAGATATGGGAAGATGAAAAGTATCGTGAAATTCAGGGAACATATCCGGTGATATTTCTTAGTTTTGCAAATATAAAACAGAATACTTATAAGGGAACAGTTATAAAAATAAAAGCTGAACTTGTGAAAATATACAATGAATTTGATTATATATTGAAAAGTGATCTGTATAATGCTAATGAGATAGCACAGTATCAGTCCGTCTGTGCAGATATGAGTGATGAGGTGGCACAGGAGGCCTTAAATAATCTGTCAAATTATCTCAGCAGATATTATGGGAAAAATACTATTATTCTTCTTGATGAGTATGACACTCCAATGCAGGAAGCATATGTAAACGGATATTGGGAAGAACTTGTTGCATTTACAAGGAGTCTTTTTAATTCAACATTTAAGACAAATCCTTATTTAGAGCGTGCGATAATGACTGGTATAACGAGAGTATCAAAAGAAAGTATTTTCTCTGATTTGAATAATCTGGAAGTAGTTACGACACTGACACCAAAGTATGAAACTGCATTTGGATTTACAGAGGAAGAAGTGTTTAAGGCACTTGATGAACAGGGATTACCAAATGAAAAAGCAGATGTAAAAAAATGGTACGATGGCTTTGTTTTTGGAAAACAAAAAGATATTTATAATCCGTGGTCTATAATTAATTTTTTAGATAAAAAAGAGTATAACACTTACTGGGCGGATTCAAGTTCAAATGGACTTATAAATAATCTTATTCAAAAAGGAAGTCCCAGCATAAAAATGATGATGGAAACACTTCTTAAAGAAGAAACAGTAGATGTACCGATAAATGAGCAGATAGTATTTTCAGAACTTAATTATTCAGAGGATGCCGTATGGAGCCTTATGCTGGCAAGTGGGTATCTCAAAGTGGTATCAGCAGAACCGCTTGTTGGAAATCGCAGAAAAGCACGCAGATATACACTTGCACTTACAAATTTGGAAATACAGTTTATGTTTGAGGATATAATACTCAGATGGTTCAGCCCGGCAAAAAATGAGACAAATGAATTTGTAAAAGCACTTATATCTGGAGATATAGAAAGTATGAATGAGTACATGAATGATGTAGCATTACGGACATTCAGTGTATTTGACTCAGGAAAACATACATCAGATAAAAAAGCACCTGAGAATTTTTTCCACGGCTTTGTTTTAGGACTTATGGTAGACCAGTCAGAAAACTATATCATAACCTCAAACCGTGAAAGCGGATATGGAAGATATGATATAATGCTTGAACCAAAAGACAAGCAGAGTAAAAAATATCCGGGTATAGTAATTGAGTTTAAGGTGATAAATCCAAGAAAAGAAAAGTCACTTGAAGAAACTGTTACGGCGGCTTTAGAGCAGATAGAAGATAAGAATTATGATGCAGAACTGATAAAGCGTGGTGTGAATAAAGGAAATATATATAACTATGGTTTTGCGTTTAGAGGTAAAGAGGTTCTTATAGGTGAAAGATAGATAAAATTATTTAACATTATTAAGGAAGTCCCTGCTTTTATTGCTTAGAGCAATACAGCTAATAGTGTTAGTAGCAGAGCGGATTGCAAACATTCGCTTGACAACCACAGCGTATCTTACAAAAATGTAAGAAATAAAAGAGAAATGTAAGCTGTTTCGATAGCAGACATTTCTCTTTTTTGTTAGGATAATATCAGAACAGAAAGAAATGCAAGTCAAGCGAATTGCTAATATTTGTTTTGCTTGCAGATTATGATAGTTTCGCAAATGTTTAAAAAGTTTCGTGATAAGAAAGGTGGAAGTTATGGCAATATTATCAGTTTCAAATTTAAAGAAAGTTTACACTACAAGATTCGGAGGTAATCAGGTTCAGGCACTTAAAAATATCAATTTTTCCGTAGACAAAGGAGAGTATGTTGCGGTTATGGGAGAGTCAGGTTCAGGAAAAACAACACTGTTAAACATTTTGGCGGCACTTGATAAACCGACATCAGGCAATGTGCTTTTAAACGGGGTAAATCTTTCAACAGTAAAGGAAAAGGAAATCTCTGCATTCAGGAGAGAGCATCTCGGTTTTGTTTTTCAGGATTTTAACCTGTTAGATAATTTTTCTCTTAAAGACAATATATATCTTCCGCTTGTGCTTGCGGGAAAGAAACATAATGAGATGGAAGCTAAACTTCGTCCGATAGCAAAAATGCTTGGCATCGAACAGATAATTGAGAAATATCCGTATGAGGTTTCCGGAGGACAGAAGCAGAGGGCAGCAGTTGCAAGGGCACTTATAACAGAGCCTGAACTTATACTTGCTGATGAGCCTACAGGAGCACTTGATTCAAAGGCAACAGATGATCTTTTAGGACTGTTCAATGAGATAAACGAAAATGGTCAGACAATAGTTATGGTAACGCACAGCACAAAAGCGGCAAGTCATGCGAACAGGGTTTTATTTATAAAAGATGGTGAAGTATTTCATCAGATATTCAGAGGTGGTCTGTCAAATGAGGAGCTTTATGCAAAGATTTCTGATACGCTGACGGTACTTACAACCGGAGGAGATAAAGAGAACGATTAAAAATTAAAAAAAGGGAGTAATCACAGATGGGTAAATTATATTTTAAACTGGCAAAGACAAATCTGTCTAATAACAAACCGTTTTATATACCATATATAATTTCAAGTATAATTACGGTTGCAATGCTCTATATGATGTCATTTTTAAGTGACAATGAAGGTCTTAATAAAATAATGGGAGCAGACAGTCTTGCAATCATATTCAAACTTGGTGTCGGAATTATAGTCATATTTTCATATATATTTTTGTTTTACACAAACAGTTTTATAATCAAAAGAAGAAAAAAAGAGATAGGTGTTTATAACATTCTCGGAATGGAAAAAAGGCATTTATCAAAGGTTCTTTTTGTAGAGACTGTTTACTCTGCAGCAATTTCTCTGGTATGCGGAATTATAGTAGGAATAGTATTTTCTAAATTTATGCTTATGGTCTTATATGGAATTATAGGAATACATAAGACAGTGGAATTTTTTGTAAATATACATGGTATTATCTTATGTATAGTTTCATTTGGAATATTATTTTTGCTGACATTTTTATATAATTTCATGCAGATAAAGCTGGCAAATCCTATTGAACTTCTGCATGGCACAAGTGTAGGGGAGAGAGAACCAAAAACAAAGATTTTTATGACAGTTGTCGGAGTAGTATGCCTTGCAATAGCTTATTATATTGCAATAACAACTGAAAATCCGCTTAAGGTACTTACGCTTTTCTTTGTTGCTGTACTGTTGGTCGTAATCGGAACATTTGCATTATTTACTGCGGGAAGTATCGCATTGTTAAAATTACTTAGAAACAATAAAAAATTTTATTATAATAAGAAACATTTTATGGCAGTTTCAGGGATGCTTTACAGAATGAAGCAGAATGCGGCAGGGCTTGCAAGTATATGTATTCTTTCAACGATGGTGCTTGTGGTAATATCAACTACGGTGAGTATGTATGTGGGAATACAGGATGAGCTTATGGCAAGGTATCCAAATGATGTATGTGTCACGGCTGACTATGACAGTGTAATTGACAAAAGCAGTGAAATGGAAAAAGCAATATTTGATGAAATTGGAAATGCGGAAGTAAAAAATATAAAAGCGTATTCGTATTTATCAGTTTTTGTAGGATTAAAGGGAAATGATTTTACAACTGATAAAGAACATTTATCATATCAGAATTCATACCTCTTTTATATACTTTCAAAAGATGATTTCATCAAAAAAGATAAAAGTTTTAAAGATAAAATAGGGAATATTTCAAAGGGTGAGGCAGTAGTTGTTTTAAATAAAAAGTACGATAAAAAAGATATAAAAGTATTTGGTCAGAATTATAAAGTTAATAAAAGCTTTGAACATACGGAAGATGATGATTTATATGTGATAAGCACACTTAATGGTCTGGGATATATAATCCTTGACAATGATGAAAGCGTGCAGGAGCTATATGATGTGCAGGAGAAAATACTTGGAAAGGGAGCAAATTACTATACAAATAAAATCAGATTTGATTTTAAGTCCGGAAATAAAAAGCAGAAAATAGCAGCTTATAAAAAGGTAAATAGTGCTGTGAAGAAGTATTTTAAAGATAACAAAAATAATAAAAAAGAAAATGTATCGTATTGGGTTGAAAGCAGGCAGGAAAATGAGCAGAATTTTTATCTTTTATATGGTGGACTTTTCTTCCTCGGAATTTTCCTCGGAATAATGTTTTTGATGGTTACGGTAATGATAATCTTCTACAAACAGATTACAGAGGGATATGATGACAGAGAGCGTTACCAGATACTTGAAAAGGTCGGAATGAGCAGCAGGGAAGTTAAAGATACGATAAAATCACAGATAAGGATAGTATTTGTTCTTCCGATATTTGCGGCAGCAGTTCATGTGACAGCGGCATTTCCGATGGTAAACAGACTTCTTAAACTGTTAAATCTGAATAATGAAAAGCTGTTTGCAGGATGTCTGATAGCCACGATAATAGTATTTGCGATTATTTATTATCTTGTATTTAAGGTAACATCAAAGGCATATTATAAGATTGTAGCGTAAAAAAATACTGCTGATACAATACACTAAAAGAAAAGATATAGTGTTATGAGCAAGTAACATGGCGGTTTGTGAATATCCACTTGACTAATAGATTAAGGACAGAATAAATAATTAATTCTGTCCTTTTTTGCTTAGAGAAAATTTATTAATTTTTATCAATTTCAATAGGAAAATCAATTATCACATTAAACTGATCACCATCAATTTTGATATCAAAAGTACCGCCACATGCCTGCGTAAATTCTTTAGCTATTGAAAGTCCAAGTCCATTTCCTTCAGTATTTCTTGCTTTATCACCTCGCACAAATCTTTCAAGAACTTCTTCTTCAGTAAAATCCATTTCGTACGATGCCGTATTTTTGATTGTAAGTCTTACAGTGTTACCTTCAATGGTTTCCGATATATATATGCGTGTTCCTTTTAGAGAATATTTAAGCGCATTTCCTATAATATTCTGCATTACACGATACAGTCTGCTTCCGTCAGAGTTTATAAAAATATCATTTTCAGGTATTTTTAATTTTAGGTCAAGTCCGCTTTTTTGCATAGTATCTTCCATATCACTAAGTGTCTGAATTATCAGTTTGTTTAAACTGAGTTTTGATTTATTTATCATAAGCTCACCGCTTGCTGTTTTGGCAAGCTCAAACACATCGAATACCATATTTTTCAGCCGTACTGCTTTTTGTGATATGATCTTGACATAATCAGCAGCCTCAGCCGGTAGATCCTCTCTTCTTTCAAGCAGATCAACATAGCTTATGATCGAGGTGAGAGGTGTTTTAAGATCATGCGAAACATTAGTTATAAGTTCTGTTTTCATGCGCTCGCTTTTTATTCTCTCTGCAAGATTTTTTTCAAAACCTTCACCTATATTTGAAAGCTTTAAGATAGATTCATAAAATGTATTGTTTATTTCATCTGTCGTATCAAACTTATAGTTGCCATTGTAAATTTTATCAATATCATCCTCAACAAGTCTGCATGAGTTTATAACCTTTGATGAAAAATAATGATAAACTGCAAAAATTAAAAAGTATATTATGAAACAGATACAGATAAATCTTTCATAATCCATGTTTAATATATGATAAGCAAAATTGTACCACTTTTCCGGAATCCAGTTGTAAAGAGTATCTAATGAATAACCGACCGGAATAAGTCCGTTAAAATATTTAATACAGGCTGTTAGTGCTATTATAAAAGCAGTGAGTAAAGCCACTGATATGCTTGAGCATATAAACAAGAGCTTAACACCTTTTTTGGTACATAAAGGATAATATATATGTCCGGTGATAAATATGCGTATGTTGTGAAGCAGATGTTTAAACGCCGTTGCATATGTTTTAATATATCCCTTTAATATAAGATGAACATATAAAATATAAAGTATTGCTATGATAGCAAGCGTTGTTATAAGCTTTATAAAGATGCATAAATTTTGCCAATAAATTTTACTGGTATTAAATGTCTTAATGTTATATATGAGTAAGATAACAGCGGAGTCACCTGTTTCATAATTAAATATTTTTTTGTATTTGTAACCATTTGATTTAAGTATGTCTGAATTTATAAGTGCAGTATTATTTGATACTGCGACTATGCGAGTAGTTGATGTGTCAAATTTTTCTTCAATGCATTTTATAAGTGCCTCCTTTTTTTGAAAACTGTATGTTTGAAGCATTAATCTGTTTTGATTTATGCTGTTAGCAACCTGCTGAAGTTTTAATTTGGTTTCATTATCGCATGCGTCGTGATCGATAGAGATGTCTACATTTTCACTGATATACATTTTGGCATAAAGATATGAAAAATCTTTTCCCATTGCTTTGTCTTTTTTTGCACCGTCAATGAAATTATTTTCATAGGTGCATATTTTTTTTACGTCAGTGCATATCTGTTTCGCATATGCTGCTGAATGTCCATATTCTGTTCCTGCTAATGCATCATGGTAAATACCATTTCTTGCAAATAATAGCAGTGATATACCTGTAATAATAAGTATACCTATTGACAGGTAAAAGAATATAGAAATCAATTTTCCGGTTGTTTTGCCAAATTTTACAGACATAGGCAGAAAAGTCTTTTTAGTTGTATTTTTCAATTTTGTATCCAATTCCCCACACCACCTTTAAATATTTTGGCTCGCTAGGATTTATTTCAATCTTTTCGCGAATTCGTCTTATATGTACCATAACAGTATTTTCAACACTATAAGCCGTTTCATTCCAGATATGCTCATATATTTCTTCGGCTGAAAATACCCGTCCCAGATTGTGCATAAGATAGTTGACAATCTTGTATTCTTTTGCCGTAAGCTTAACTGCTTCACCATCGACAAAAAGCTGTTTTTTAGTAACATTCAGTTCAAGACCGAGGTTTGTTATTATTTCCTCATTTGAAGAAACATTGCCATAAGAACCAAGCTTTAGATACCGTCTGGTCTGTGACCTCACTCTTGCCAGAAGCTCAGATGGGGCATATGGCTTAGAAATATAATCATCAGCACCCATTGTAAGACCGAGGACAATATCACTTTCCTGTGTCTTCGCTGAGAGCAGTATAATAGGAATGTTTTTTTCGTTTCGGATCTTTATGGTAGTTGTAAGTCCATCCTGATTAGGCATCATAATGTCAAGAATGATAAGATGGACAGTGTTTTGATTTAATATATCTATAGCCTCTAAGCCATCGTATGCTTTTAGTGTTTTGTATCCCTCGCTTTCTAAAAGTTTGCAGATTGCATTAACAATCTCTTTGTCATCATCGACGACAAGTATATTTATGTTTTCCATAGGTTTCTCCTTTGCTTAAGCTTAAGTATGATTATATATTAAACTATAAGTCTGATATTTTCCAAAGATATTTCTTACGAATTTCTTAAATGATGGTGTTTAGAAAAGTTTTGCCAATAAAATGTTATCGTTTATGTTTACTGTACGATTAAGGGTGTTAAAATTGTATGTATATAACAGGTAAAAACATACTAATATAAAAAGAGTTTTGGAATATAATCGCAAAAATAACTAAGATGTAAAGTTTTTCAGGTTATAATCGCAAAAGTGTTGAAAATGATTATCTGATATTGTATAATGAAAAATAATATGAGGCAAAGGTCAAAATGCCGTTTGAACCCATCAACATTATGTGTATATAAGAGTTTGGAGAGGATGTTATGATTAATAGACCTATTTATATAGATAAAATTATGCAGTATGTAGACACTCCATTTATTAAGATACTTACAGGTGTGCGTCGCTGTGGAAAGTCAACAATTTTAAAAATGATAATGAAAAAACTTGTTGAGGAATATGGGGTATCAGATGAGCAGATTGCAAATTACCGTTTTGACTCAATGGAATATGACGACTTAACTGCTAAACAGATGTATCTGGAGCTTAAAGGAAGAATTATTAAAGGGAAAAAGACATATTTTTTTCTGGATGAGATGCAGGAGATTGATGGCTGGGAAAAAGTTGTAAATTCAATAGCTTCGGATTATGATGTTGATATTTATATAACAGGTTCAAATTCAAGGATGATGTCTTCGGAAATTTCAACATATCTTACCGGAAGATATATATCGTTTCATATATATACATTGTCATTTGAAGAGTATCTCACATTTACATCTGAGTATCGGGAGTTAAAGAGTATCAGAGAGGAGTTTGCTGATTATATAAAGCTGGGTGGATTTCCGGCTACACATCTTAAGCAATATACACAGGATGAGATATATACGGTAGTAAAAGATATATATAATTCAACAGTATTTTCAGATATTGTAAAAAGGAATAAAATAAGAAAAGTAGATTTACTTGAAAGGGTTATAAAATATACTTTTCAGAATGTCGGAAATACATTTTCAGCTAAGACAATTTCAGATTATCTGAAGTCAGAACATAGAAAAATAGATAATGAAACGGTGTATAGTTATCTTGAAAAATTGGAGAAAGCATATCTTATTCATAAATGTTCGAGGTATGATATTAAGGGAAAATCTATTTTAAAAACGCAGGAAAAATTTTATCTTGCAGATGTTTCGCTTAGGTATAGTGTTTTAGGCTACAATTCTAATGATGTGGCATCAAGTCTTGAAAATATAGTATATTTAGAATTGAAACGCAGGGGATATGAAGTAAATATTGGTAAAACCGTTAATGGAGAAGTAGATTTTATTGCAATTAAGCAGAACAATAAGCTATATGTTCAAGTTACGCAGGAAATAAATTCAGAGAAAACTGAAAAAAGAGAATATGATAGACTCTTAGAGATTAATGACAATTATCCGAAATATGTACTGCTTACAAATGATTTTACCGGTGGCAATTACGAGGGAATAAAAACTATGAATATTGCAGAGTTTTTGCTTTCATCAGAATGGTAAAAATAAAAACTTCCTGACTGTAATTTTACAGTTTTGGAAGTTTTTTTATTTACCAAGCTAAAGTCAGCCGACAGCTTTTTTATTTACAAAACTGGAAAGCCACCAGATCAAACAACTGTCTGTTTTCAAAATAGCAGGCAGACCAGCTCTCGTAATGACTTTTTGCAACAAGATAGACAGCGTGTCTTCCTGTTATATGCTTAACTTTCGTTTTCAAAATGGTGCTGTCACGCTCAAATTCAACGACACCTATCTCATTTTCTTCGTTATCTATACAGATATGTAATGTTCCGTGGCATCCTCTTGGAAGAACTTTTGCCATAAATAAAAATTCATCATTTGTGAAATCTTCGCCAAAGTCAAAGTATTTCCAACCCATCACACAGCCGTCGGTTATGTTTGTTATTACTCTTGTAAATGCGTCAAGTTCTGTTATGAGAGCCTGCTGTTTACCTGATTTTAGTACACAGGCGGTATCTGCATCAGTTTGTTTGTATGGATTTAAGGCTTCTTCAAATCCGAGTGAGGTCATTTCAACAGGTGGGATAGTTCCGTCTTTGAGTATTTCTATTCGTTCCACACAGCCACGGCGGGACATGATAGAGCCATTTGTCATGCGGTGATAGAAGATATACCACTGACCGTTTATATTGCAGATAGAGCCATGGTTATTGCCGCCCGGATAATCCACGCCGTTGTCAACGATGTAACCACGGTAAGTAAAAGGTCCGGTCGGTGATTTTGAGGTGGCATATGCAAGACGGCTGCCTACTCTCGGAGAATAGATAAGATAATATGTGTCACCGACTTTTCTCGGTGAGCAGGCTTCAAAAAATCCGTCCTCATTTTCATTTACCGGGATAATATCCGTCTGGTAAGTACCGTCAATGACTTCATACATATTTTCAACGTTTAACTCACACATATAAGAGCCTTCAAAACCGCAGTAGACATAAACTCTGCCGTCATCATCGACAAGCACGCCGGGGTCTATAAATGTTCCGTTGTCATAATGATTAGGAATGTTATATTTGTACTGTGACAGGAGTTTAAAAGGACCCTCTGGTCTGTCACTTACGGCAACACAGCCTTTTGAGTCTACAAGATATGCGTAGAGATAATATTTCCCGTCTTTTTCAACTACATCCGGAGCATAAAGTTCAAGCTCCGTCCACGGTGTATCTGTCTGCTTGTCCGGTTTTGCTTTGCTTCTGAATATATCGCCGTGGCATACCCAGTCGGATAGATTATTCACAGGTGCAGACCACACCTTTAACTTAAAATCACAAAATTTCTCACAGTCCACTCTGTCATGTGAACCGTAAACATAAATACGGTCACCGAATACTCTCGGTTCGCCGTCGGGAATATATTCCCATGAAGGTAAATATGGATTTGGCATAAATTTTCATCCTTTTCTTTAAGATTTTTGTTCAGGGACATCCTGAAGATTATAGCGTATATTGCGGTATTTTTCAGGTATTTCCTCAAGTGTCATATTCTGCGGAACATCGGTAGTTCCAGCCTCTTTTGCAGTTTCATAAAACCAGCACTTATAGTCAAGAACATCCAAAGTGCACTGCAGAGAGGCCATCTGAGCCAGAAGAACATTTTTCTGATTTTTGAAAAGTTCAAGTCTTTGCTCAATGGTTTCATTTCCCTTAAGTGTAAGTTCGATGTAAGTTTTAATGTCCTTAATCGACATACCAGCCTTTTTCAGACATTCAATAATCTTTAAAAATTCATAATCCTTTTCCTGAAACATTCGTATTCCACCCGGAGAACGCTCCACAAAAGGAAGAAGTCCCTCCTTGTCATAATATCTGAGCGTTGAGCTTGGAATACCAAGCATTTTAGCCATTTCGCCAACTGTATAAACCATGTGTAATCCTTTCTTTGTGTGTTGTATTGTTGATAATAGTTGAAAAACCGGAAGTTTAAAGTTCAACTGACTCCAAGTCATCCGGAATCAGGAGGTTTCCATTAAAATACTTCTTTCCCTCATTATAATAAAGTTCTTTTCGCTGCGATATATTTTTATCCTCGGTATGATACAACAGCAGGTTTTTTATGTTAAGTTCTTCTGCTAATATACAGGCATCCTTTACTGTTGAATGATGCTTTTCATACGGATGAAATATATCTGCCTGACTGTCTAAACAAAATGCTTCATGTAGTAACCATGTACTATTTTTTGCATACTTTTTTTCATAAGGATTGTATGGCTCATCTCCACAGCAGGTCAATTTTTTATCTTTTTCCAGTTCCATGCAAAATCCGAATTGTTTTGCTTTTGTTGAATGTATATCAAAAAATGTGACTTTTTTATTTAAAATATTAATTGATTTTCCATCTTCAACAGCTATTAAATGAAGTCTGTTATCAATAAAATCGGTTTCTTTTTTTGGCAAAAGTTTTCCAGCTAAATCTCTTAGCAAATCAATAACTTCATCATGAGCATATATCGTTGCGTCTCCCTCATATTCGCCCTGACTCATATACTGGCATATCATACGAACTATCCATAATATACCGGTAATGTGATCGATATGTTTATGCGTCACAAAAATATTTCTGACATTTTTCCAATCAATACCAGTATGTTTTAATTGATGAAGTATCATGCTTCCGCCGCCACCATCAATCATAAAATACTCATTATTTTCCTGTAATATAAAACAGGTATTATAACACTCTGTAACAAGTGCATTTCCGGTACCTAACATTGTAAGATTCATATAGTTTCTCCTTTGCAAATTTGAATTCATCTTATTGACATGTTCATTTTTTCTCCTCGAACATTTAAGATATTTATCATGTTATCTAAATACTTCAATATTTCTTCTTTATTTGTAGGTAACGGCTTTTCCAATGATTGCGTATCAAACAAATTTATACCAACTATTTTATCATCTTTAATTTCATATATATTTTTTAAGCAATATGATTCTTGGTTTCTAACAAACCATTCTTTCCATTTTACCAAAACAGCCTTATCAATTTTATGATTATTTCCATACAATAAATCTTTATTATCATTTATACATTTTTGCACTTTATCTATCATTAGATTTAAGTTATCAGCTATATTCTTCAAATTTCCCTTTGCTTGATTAAAAGGATATCCGGGATGTGGCGTGAAATTCGATAGCGAATCCACTAAGCCGGCAACAATTTTAAGTCTTTCGAAAAGTTTTTCATCCTCAAATATTTTATTCATTATTTGATTTAATGCTTTCGTTTCATTCGTAGCCTTTTCATATAATATCTTTTTACTATATTGATACTTATCATTTTGCTGACCATTTATTTCATATCTTAAAGTATTTTCTTTAAAATAAAACTTTATTCTATTGTCATCGTTTAGTTTAATTACATTTTCCTCTGAGTAAACTTCAATTATTTTACAAATAATTGTGCGAAATGAAAATATCGTATCTTTATATTTGTTACTCCAACCTAATCTATTGAATATTGCTTCAGTCAATTCATTCTGTTCATAATCTCCAATTCCCTTGGAATATCTTTCAAGCATCTGTAAAATAGGATTGTCAGGATTTTTCCAATGTGAATCGTCAATTGTCTTATAATCAAGTAAAAAAAACTTTTTCATTTGTCTGTTATCCTCCACAACTTTCGATTTACTAAATTCTTTAATTTTTTTAAAAAAGTGCTTGACTTAAAGTTTACTTTAACTTGTATCATATGATTGTACTTTAAGTAAAGTATATATGTTGCATTTTATAAAGTCAAATGAATAGATGGAGGAAATATTATGGTATTAAATGAAACATTAACTCTTAGTAACGGAGTAAAAATTCCAAAACTTGGTCTTGGTACATGGTTTATTGATGATGACAAGGCGGCTGATGCAGTTTGCGCGGCTGTTAAATGCGGTTATCGTCTTATTGACACGGCACAGGCATACGGCAATGAGCGTGGTGTCGGCGAGGGTGTAAGAAAATGTGGTATTCCTAGAGAGAAATTATTTGTTGCATCAAAGGTTGCCGCTGAGCATAAGACATATGAGAGTGCCGCAAAGTCGATTGAGGAAACTCTTGAGAAGATGGGGCTTGATTATCTTGACCAGATGATTATCCACAGTCCTCAGCCGTGGGTCGAGGTAAACCAGTCAGAAAACAGATATGTAGAGGGAAACAGAGCTGCATGGAAAGCGTTGGAGGACGCTTATAAGGCAGGTAAGATAAAGGAAATCGGTGTATCTAACTTTCAGATAGGAGATATAGAGAGCCTTTTAGAGACAGCCGAGATTAAGCCTATGGTAAATCAGGTGCTTCTTCATATCAGCAATACACCGACAGAACTTGTTGAATACTGCCAGAAAAACGATATAGCCATAGAAGCATATTCACCTATTGCTCATGGAGAAATCTTAAATCAGCCTGAGATTAAAGAGGTTGCAGACAAATATGGTGTATCAGTTCCACAGCTCTGCATCAGATATGCAATCCAGCTTGGAACTATAGCACTTCCTAAGACAGGAAATCCGGAGCATATGAAGACAAACTCAGAGGTTGATTTTGAGATTAGTGAACAGGATATGGAAGTTTTAAAGAACTTCAAGAAGATTGAGAGCTATGGAGAAAGCAGCGGTTTCCCTGTTTATGGTGGAAAGTTATAAAATATAGAAAGATTGGAGATTAGTGTGAAAAATCGGATTTTTCACACACAAGATTTGTGTCTGCGCACATTTGACACAAATCTTATATGTGAAATATATATATATTTCACATTATGCAAAAAAAA
>NZ_JAHLQE010000159.1 GCF_018918235.1 Eubacterium sp. MSJ-13 | reverse complement strand
TCGAACCTGTGACCCTCTGCTTGTAAGGCAGATGCTCTCCCAGCTGAGCTAAGATCCCTTTCGTGTATCACGTTTGTTTTGTTTCTCTTGTCTCACGCGACTTCTATAATATATCAGACACTTTAACATATGTCAACACTTTTTTTCAAATTTTTTTATTTTTTTTATTACAGCGGATGTGTGTGTTATTTTTTATGAATAAATTCAATAATATACATACACATCCTACTGCCAAAATAGTTCTCTCTACCCGAAAATCCTAAGCCCTCTTTTTCTTTTATTCTTTTCCTTATTTTTTTTATCTGGTTTTTCCTTCGTCTTTATCTGTTTTATCTGACATGTTGCTGCTGCTTCATCTACACTCTGTTCCTTTAGCTTATCAAGAATTTCTTCCAACAACTTTGTCTGCTTTACTGTCACCTCATCTTTTTGCATCATTAAATAATTTAATTCCTTCATAAGTTTTGTAGATACATTTTCTGATATACGCTCCTCCGACGCTTTCTGTCCCTCCTCAACTACATTTGTCACCATTTTCCTCAGTAACATTTCAAATTTCCTGATCTTTTCTTCAGAACTCGATGACACTTCTCGTTGTTTATTTGTTCTTACCGCGTTCACAGCAGCCGGATTAATTGCAACAACATTATCTGCCCCTTTTCCCATATTTATGCCATCTTCCTCATCCTGTATTTTCTGATTTAATTCCTCCCTTAATTTATATAACTCATTTGGATTCATTTGTCTTATATTATCTATGTCATGTATAATAAGTTTTATTGCTTTTAACAAAAATCCCTGCTCTTTAAGATCTTTGACATCTCTTAAAATTTTTATATCCCTGTCAGTATAAAACCTATGCCCTTTTGAATTTCTATGTATATTTAATCCAAGTTCCTCCTCCCAATACCTCAAAACATGATTTTCAACCTCAACCTGCCTCGAGGCATCTGAAATACTATATTTCTTCTCCATAAATTCCCTCCATTACTTCTTTAAATAATTCGATTTCTTCCTGCCTGTAATTATTATCTGTCACTTCATTATCACTTATAGAAGAAGTCTCCATATTGTTTTCAGCTTTTTTATTTTCGGACATCCCACTATCATCCTGCGTTTCTTTTCCCTTACCACTCAAAACAACATTCTCCACCTCTTTAATGTTGTTTTGCAAAATGCTTTTACTTAAATGCGGCTCAAGTGTATTTTCAATATAATCATATAATTCTGCCATAAGCAGCATGTCCTTTTGTTTTAACTGTAAAAAAAGTTCCGAAATCCATATTGCAAATGCTACAACGAGCATAACAACCGACATTTTTATATACCATTCCCTGTTAAATTTTTCATAGAATCCACCTATCATATACACTGCATAAATTATTCCTGTAACCGCCAAGCCATAAACCCCTGTATTTTTCAGATTATAAAGACTTATGCCTGCATATTTTACATCCTTCATCTGCATAAACACCAAGCTTTTCACATCATTCATTTTAAGATTCATCTTATATGTAGTTTCATATTTGCATATCATATTCCGCATCCATTTATTCTTAGTCGTAGAAATCTGTTGTGCCTGATGTAAAAGCCCGGTATATATGCACGCAACTATACACTTTATAAATATTGTCACACCTCCCGCTCCAAGTATCAACAGCACACCATCATAATTTTTTAGAAAAGCCATTCTGTTTTCCCTCCAGTCATGTTAATCTTCTTATTTTGGTACCATATGTATATATTAAATCCGTAAAACAGCTATTTCCAGCTAAATCATGCGTCATTTAGATTAAAAATTCGACAATTCCGGTATTATAATATTTTTTGACCATCCATCTTTATTATGCTATTATAAAATATGTTGCATCTACAGTTTTAGCTGAAATATATGGAGATTTTTAAATTATGATCGATTTACTTAATGAACTCTTCATCCAGAACAAATATAAAAAAATATCATTAAATATTCCGGGAATCTTTCTGAATGTAAAAAATGCTGCTGACAGCACGCTTGCAATAGTAACGATAGATGAAACCAACGGAAACATTTATACCAGAGAACAATTTGAAAATATCTCAAGACAGATCAGAAGTTTTGTTCTAAATGAAAACTGTACACGATACCGTTTTTTATATATTATAATAAGTGATGATGATAACTGCATAAAAAGATTACTGCATAACGATGTAAGTTACTGGCGGATAGTCCCATCAGCCAAGCGTCTTATGGTATTTGAAACTTCATGCGATGACTTTCTTATACTTAGAAAGCCAATTGAGAATATTCTCATTCAGAATCCTGATGCGACAACAACCAAACAGTCAGTATATAGCACATCCGGTTCTGATGATAATACTTCTATATTTGATAAAGAAATAAATATAAAACCAGCCATTGCAAATATTTCAATAGTAATTTTTAATGTTATAATATTTATTATCATGTCATTATTATCAACTCCGGGTTCTGATGACATCAGTGATAAATTGGCACTTGACTGGAATCTTGTTATCAATCATGGTGAAATTTACCGCCTTGTAACATGCATGTTTGTTCATGCCGGAATTGACCATATATATAACAATATGATCGTTCTTCTTTTTATAGGAAGTTATTTTGAACTTGCAATCGGACATCTGGATTATATTATCGTCTATTTTTCATCCGGCATTATTGCAGGCTTAACTTCTATGGTTTATAATATGTCAAATAACAACCATGTCCAATCAGTCGGTGCATCGGGTGCTATTTTCGGTATAATAGGTGGTATGACTGCGGTCATTTTAATAAAATATTTTCATAATCACAATCTTGATCTAAAAAAAATTATCTTTATTGCGTTCTTAAGCTTATATGGTGGTTTTTCAAGTCAGGGTGTAGATAATGCAGCACATGTAGGTGGTTTTGTATCAGGATTTCTTATTTCTTTTATAATTTATCTCATACATTTAAAAAGAGAAAAAAGGAATCATTCAAAACAGTCACTTAACTTGTAGAAATGAGGAAAAATATGACAACAATAAACATTTATTACGGTGGCAGAGGACTTATAGATGATCCTACTATTTATGTTATGGATAAAATATCAAAAGTTTTTGATGAATTAAATGTAAATGTGCATAAATATAATCTTTATGAAGATAAACGTGGAATTTCCATACTTCCAAAAACACTAAAAGAAGCAGATGCAATAGTTATCGCCGCCTCAGTAGAATGGTTTGGCATTGGCGGTCTTTTACAGCAGTTCCTTGATGCCTGCTGGCTTTATGGGGACAAAGAAATCATTCAAAAATTGTATATGATGCCTGTTGTTCTCTCAACTACATACGGTGAAAAAGAAGCACAGCAGCATATTACAAAAGCCTGGGAGATACTTGGAGGAATCCCTTGTGACGGCATATGTGCATATGTCAGCAGCTCTGTAGATTTTGAGACAGATTCTGATTATGCAATGTTAATAGAAAAAAAGGTTGAAAACTTCTACCGCACATTTACTAAAAAACTGGTTACTTTTCCATCAAGCAGCAATGTGGTTATAGAAACATCACAGGCAATAAAACCTATGACACTTACGCCTCAGGAAAGTGAAGAACTTTCGATGTATGTTTCAGATGATAATTATGTTAAAAAACAGAAAGAAGATATTGAAGAGCTCACACAACTTTTTAAAAATCTTATGGATGATGATGACACCGAGGAAAACAGTGCTCCATCTATAAACAGCAATGACAATATCACCAGCAGAATAAATATCGGCAATACTGATTCTTCTAATACTGAGTCTTCAGTTGATACCGCTTCTCTGCTATCAAATATTTTAAACAAAGCAAAAAACAATGATGATAAATATATTACTGCTTTTAAATCACATTTTAATCCTATCCCTGGGATGGCATTGTCATTTGTTTTATGCCTGACAGACCAGAACCGTTCACTTGTACTTGATATGGACAATTCAAAATTAGACTGCTATTATGGTGAAAAAGATAATGCTACTGCTACGATAAATACCAACCACATAGTTCTCGACAGAATACTTTCTGGTGAGATAAGCCTCCAGGATGCATTTATGGCAGGTTCTCTCTCAGCAAAGGGTAACTTTAATATTCTTAAATCCTTTGACATGATATTTAATTTTAAAACAATGTGAAACTGACACAAGCAAGTCCCCACCCCCACTTATTGCTCTACGCAATAGAAATGTGGGGGACTTACTTGATAGTGTTAAAATATAACTATATAAAACAATGTTTCACAAATATATATAGAAATGGAGATTTTTAAAATGAAAAAACATATTGATGACAATTGTATTTTTTGCAAACTTGCAAACGGACTGATTCCTACAAACTCAATCTATGAAGATGATGATTTCAAAGTAATTTTAGACGCTGCACCAGCAGCAAAGGGACATGCTATTATTCTTCCTAAAACTCATGCCGCTAATCTTTTTGAACTGCCTGAAGAATATGGAGAAAAAATATTTGCAGTTGCAAAAAAATGTGGAAAAGCAATAAAAGATACTTATAACTACGATGGATTAAATGTACTTCAGAACAATGGAGAAGCAGCCGGACAGACTGTATTTCACCTTCATGTACACCTAATTCCAAGAATGAATAATGACAATATTGATATCAAATGGATGCAGGGTGAATGTGCTGACGCAGATAAGGTTGCTGAGGAGATAAAGAAAAATCTTTAATTTTTTTTAAACGGACGCAGGAACGGATATATATTTTTCATTCGGGGACGGCTCCCGCCTCGGAGAATGTCAGTAGCAGTACATAAGTCAGTACAATACACTGACTAAGTACTGACTGCCATTCAACGCCCCTCATCAAAAAATATATATCCGTTCCTGCTGTTGTACAAAAAACTTCCTTAATAGTGTTAAATTTTCATTTTTTCGCGTCCGTCAATCAAAGCTATTGTCCCCTAAGCTCTAAAACCTCTAGTTGCCTCATTATCCATAAACACCTCATTGAGTGTTCCTTTTCCATATGTAAGGCCGGCATAGACTTGCTGGGAATTTTGAATCACTGAGCTTGATGTGTCTTTTTTAGCTACTTCCTCAAATGACTGGCAAAGTTTTCTCATATCTTCCCTAACACTGTCTATATTTACGGGTTCTCTTTTAACTATTGATGCCGTAAGCTGTTTATTTACATATGAATAGATACTATACAGATTATATGATAGCTCATATTTCATATTGAGACTTCCTCTTAGTTCACTGACACAGCCTTTTGCACTTTTAAGATATTTATCAGCTTTTTCTAAATCTCCTGTTTCAAACCCATCCACTGCCTGCTCTATGCAGTAATCAAACATTTCAAAAACGATTACTACAAGTTCACTCTTATTAGCCTGTGATATTCTGGCGGTAAATTCTCTTTTTTCCTCACTTGTCAATGTCTATTTTCCTCTCATAATTCCTTGAAGATTACATTCCCTGAAGAAGACTCATAATCGTCTGCGGTCTGTTGTTTGCCTGTGAAAGCATTGATGTTGATGCCTGCTGCAATACTGTAAGCTGTGTATATTCTGTCATCTCACTTGCCATATCAGTATCAATAATCCTTGACATTGAATCTGTCATATTCTCCTCAAATACATTTAAACTTGAAACTGTTGTCTCAAGACGATTCTGATATGCACCAAGTTCTGCACGTGCCGATGATATCTGTCGGATTGCTGAATCTGCAAGTGCGATTCCCGTAGATGCTCCATAGTTTGTACATACATTCAACAAGTCCTTCCCATCCTGAGCTCTAAGACCAAGTGAATCACATGAAACTGTCGGGAAATTCATATCAAATGTCTGATGTTCATTGGCTCCAATCTGGATAGTCATATATCCTGCATCATAAACTGCAAAATCAACATCACTGTAATTCTTTGCTGCACCTTTTTCCGTAGGAAGTTCCACATTCATCTCAAACCCATCATTGTCTATGATATTTATCTTGTTTCCAACAGCACTTACTTTGGCATTTGCCGTAAATCCTACTTTTCCATCTGCTACTGTCTTTAATGTAACCGAAGCATCTGTTCCTCTACCATCATCAATTTTTGTCTTTGTTCCATTAGCAAAACTTACCTGTACATAATAATCATGTCCCGCAATGTTTGATGACACCTTTCCGGTTGCTGAATCATAAGAAAGGTTCATATTTGAACATGCTGAAACCACTTTTTTCTCAACAGTTTCTTTTGAATCACCTTTATTCATTGAAATACTCTCACCATTTATGCTTATGGACATATCTGAAGGTACCGGATATGTAACACCTCTTAAAACATCATCTACAGAACCACATGTTCCTCCTACAGCACTCGCTATCGTATATGTTCCGGCTGTTGCCTCCATAGAAACCGATACACCTTTTACTCCGTCAAAACTGCTTGCTATTGTCCTTGATGCCGAACCATCAAAAAGGCTTCTTCCATTAAACTCTGTTGTACTTGAGATACGGTCTATCTCATCCATAAGCTGATCTACTTCTTTTTGTGCTGTTTCCCTGTCCTCTATTGTGTATGTATCATTTGCATTCTGTACACAAAGCTCACGCACACGCTGTAATACGCTGTGAATTTCTGCCAATGCCCCGTCTGCTGATTCTATAATAGAAACACCATCCTCTGCATTCTGTGCTGAACGGTCAAGTGCACGTATCTGTGTACGCATCTTATTTGAAATGGCAAGTCCTGCTGAATCATCAGCCGCCTTTGTAATCTTGTAACCTGAACTTAACTTCTGCATACTTAAAGACAATCTGTCATTAGTCTTTTTTAAATTTACATTTGCAAGCTGAGCCGATATATTATGATTTATCTTCATAAACTCTATCCTTCCTTTCCGTGATATATCACAGATATTCTAATTTTATACTTTTTAACTTTTATACTACCATCTACTGTCTCATAGTTGCCACAAGATGCTTTGTGATTATCTTTGCTGCCTTATAAAGCTTTGATGCATCCACATCACTCCTGCCCGCAGCAAATCCATCTGTCTGCGACACCCTATTCATTCCATATGATATATTCTTAACCTCAAATCCACCCGCTTTTAATCCTTCTAAAAGTGAACCTGACGATTCTTTTAATAATTCATAACCCTGTCTTTCACTTGAAAAAACATATCCCTTTAATGAATCATCTGTCACTTTAAGTTCTGCTGTCACATCACCAAATGCTGAAAATCCATCCTCATCAGAATTATTTCCACTGATGCTTACTTTTATTTTTCCATTATCATCATCATTTGATATTATCGTAACATTCATATTCGTTATGGTATCTCCTGTTTTTATAGGTATATCATAACTTCTTCTCTCTGCCATAAGCCTGTTAAGACCGATTCCCTTAGAAATCATTCTCAGACTTTCCAGATCATCATATTTTATATCTGGCTTTTCATATGACTTTTTTAAGATATCTTCCATATATTTTTCGGCTTCTTTACTCTTTTTCTGAATACTTTCCTCAGAATCAAGCGAATCAACCGTTCCATCTATTATGTCATCAAACTCTTCCTGTTCGTCCCTGTCAAGTACATCTTTATGTTTGTAACTCTCTCTTAAAGGACTGTACGAATTTTGAACATAATTTACTGCTGCCTCAATATTTTCCACTGTAGCAGGTATCTCAAGTCTATTGAGCATATCCTTAGCCTGCTCACTCTGACTTTCAACACTCCTCAGATTTTTGGCTTTCTCGTCATAATATGCAGCTTCAACTGTTTTATCTCCATCAGCCTCTTTAATCTGCTGCGCAAACATTTCAAGTGATGTATCAAGTACACTCTCCATATCACCACCAGAAATCTCACCAAGTTTTGACGGTGATATCTCATCAAGAGTATCTGACACAAGCGTATCAAAGTATCTTCCTTTGGCACCGTAATCTTCTGATACATCATTGTCTGTCCTATCAGCAGAAACCTGCCCTGATTGCGTTTTAGTCTGCCTGTTTCTATCTGATAGATCAGAACTGCCGTCCTGTTTTCCTGCCTGTGCCATATCTGCCGCACCAAATCCCTCATTTATCTGGTCTGTTATTGATGAAGCCATGTAATTAAGTTCTTTAAGCCCGCCAAAATCATCATCTATCTTTGTATCAATTCCCTGATTTTTCATAGTTCTTACAGCCGTAAGAAGATTTCCGAGCGTCATCTCCCTATCTGACTGTAAAACTGCTCCTATAGCTGCTCCATCTGACTTTTCAATATTGTTTAAAAGCCTGTAAACTCCAATATATCCCTCTCTCTCCTGCTCAGAGATATTTCCTGATTTCTGAAGCTGCCAGAGATATCTGCTGTATTTTTCCTCAGAGCTTAAATCCTTTGACGCATTTATATCCGCAAGTTTCTTATCAAGGTCACTTATCGAAGTGTCAAGTGGATTGTCACCCTGCCTTATCATCTCAAGGACAGTTGACGGCTTCATATTGTCGATAACCCTGTTTAAAACGGTGTCATATTCCTTAACAGAAAGAACATTCTCCTCTGTTATCTCCATACCGTTGTAACCAAGAATCCTTACCGCCCTCTCATTGGCATTTGTGTCTTCCATACCAATCTCTTTAAGAAGATTAGGAACACTTGCAAACGCTTTCTGGATTGAATCACCATAAGAAGCATCCACCTGAGTTGAAACCATCTCATATATCTGTCCATACTGCTGTCTACCATACGTTTCGCTTGAAGCTGCCGCATGAAGTTCGTTTAATTTGAGAAGATTCTGCTGTCTTACAGTTCTTCCGATAAGGGATGCAGGTGAATTTGCAATATCCGCTCTCTGCTGCATTGTCTCATGTAAAAGACTGAGCTCATCGTCACTTACATCACCTGTCATACCTGCCGTATAAACAGAATTTTCCTCATCTCTTAACGCCTCTACCACCTGTTCTAACGGGGCAGTATTCACATCTATTCCCTTTTGTCTCATAGTCATAACAGACTGTGTAGTCATTTTAAGACATATCTCTGCGATACATCTTTTTGCCATGACTTCCTCGACCTGCATGTCACTCATTCCCTCAACTACCGTAGTAGGAATATTGTTTGAAGAAATTGAATTTGTCTTATTGTAGGCTGCTGCCTGTCTTAAAAGTTCAAGATTTAAGACACCATCGCCTGAGTTATTTTCATTTGCAAGTGCCATATCCCCTGCCGCAACTTTTACTGCCGTAGATATATCAGCATCCGTGATAGCTGCAAAATTATTTATAATGCTTCTTGCTATCACAAATTCCGATGTATCAAGTGATGCCTGCTCAGGCTCTGCTCCTGCCGCAACAGACTGAATTATCTGTTCAAATACTGTCTTTGCAGACATATCAGAACTGATATCATTTAATACAGCCATATTTTTAAGTGTATCTGCCGTAACCGGAAGATCATTTGCAAAAAGCCATTTTGCATCAGCGACAGCACTGTCACTGTCAAGCCCTGTTGCCACTATAAGCCTTTCTACCTGTGGTGAAATCTGCTCCCATACCTCTGTATCATAGATACTCCCGTCAAATGCATCACTTCCCGAATACTGACCGTGATATATATTTTCTATTGTCGGTGTGAGTGAATTTCCAACAATATATGCCTTTGTATCATCAGACATATTTAAGGCAGAGGCACTCATCTGAAGTGCAGACACGATTCTTGAAATATTTTCTGAGGTAACCGGAATATCCGAATTCTCCAAAATCTTTTTTAAATGTGCCTCCGCTTTTGCATCAAGAACACCTGTTGCCTGAATCTTTTTCAATTCCTCCTCAAATTCATCAACAGCTTTTCTGTTTTCTTCCCTGTTTTCCTCATTATCGAGTTTCTGCTGCTTCATCTTCTCCACAGCTTTATCGACATACTCTTCCTCACATTTGTCTACAGAGCCTTCCGAGTCCTCGATAGTTTTATAATCATCCCCTGTAAGAACCGCCAGATTTTTATTCATCTCAGTTTTTGCTGCTGCCGCATCTGAACTTCCCGAACTTCCGGAAGTGCTTGTCCTATAACCATAAGTGCCTGAATTTACACCTGAACTTACTGTCGTATGACTGACAGCCACAGTATCAGATGTCAAACCACTGTTTCCAACTTCTTTCAGCACGATATTATCTTTAGACACATCCATGATCTTAAATTTTCTCGTTTCGCCTTCCCTGGCATTCTGTACTGCGGTCTTTGGCACTGCCACCTCAACACCGTTAAAGTTGATGGAAATCTGATTTGAAACTTTTGAAACAACACCCTCAACAACCTGCCCTTTACTGCCAATGGCAAGCATAGAACCGTTTAAAACCCCTGCCATCCCGCCAGACATATTTGCTGAACGGTTGTATATGTCTCTGATATTCACATTCATTGATTTCTCACCTTTCGTTTATAACTTACTTAAGTCATGCGGATATTCGCAATCCGCTCTGCTACTTGCTCATAACACTATTAACTGCTATTGCAGTATATCATAAGGAACTTATGCCCCTCCTGATACAAGCAAGTCCCCGTCCACCACTTATTGCTCTACTCAATAGAAATGGGAGACTTCCCTGATAATGCTAAAGTTCTTATTTTTATTTCGGCTAAAATCTTGAAAATCTTGAGTTCCCAATAACCACCTCAAAGCTTTTTGTAAATGAAAAAAACTGCCATATTACAAATAATATAACAGTCCTTTCACAATCAAAACATTAATCTATCCGTTTTTTAAGATACACTATCCTGCTTTTGTTTCACTGCTTCCTCTCTCGCATTTTTGTATGCCATGACAACATTCTGTACCCTGTGCATTATTATTTTTGGATTGTACGGTTTTTCAACAAAGTCTGTCGCTCCAAGTGCAAATGACTTCTCAACGCTCTTATCATTACTCTGTGATGTAACAATAATAGGAATGTGTGAATACTTTTTTTCCATCCTCAACTGCTTCATAAGCGTAAATCCATCCATAACAGGCATAACAAGGTCAAGCATGATGACATCTATCTCATCTGCATGTTCCTTTATGTATTCTAATGCCTCAGCTCCATTTTCTTTCTCAACCGTCTTAAAATATTTGCTAAAAGATGCACTCAGTATCTTTCTATTTAGGACAAGGTCATCAACTATAAGCATAACCCCCGGAGACTTTCTAAACTCAGTATCCGAAAAGTTCATCTCAAGCCCTTCCATATCGTTGTTCAGGATGCTGTGCTCTATAAGGTGTCTCTCAAACTCCTCAGGCGGCATAGGTTTCGCATAATAATATCCCTGAACAAAATTACAGTCCATATTCCTAAGCATCTGTATCTGTTCTTCTGTCTCTATTCCCTCCGCAACAACTGCATAATCCATCCATTTTGCAAGGCTTATGATGAAACTCAGTATATTGTTGCTGTTCATACTAAGGTCACCCTGAACAAATCCCATATCAAGTTTTAAGATATCTATAGGCAGTTCATTAAGCATATTTAGCGAAGAATAACCTGAACCAAAATCATCCATCTCGATTACAAATCCGAGAAGTTTTAATTTTTTTACAACCTCGATTATCTGATGAGGATTTTCGGTATAAGCTGTTTCTGTAATCTCAAGATGTATGTTTTCCGGTTCAAGACCGTGTTTTTTGATAATCCCCATGATTATATCCATAAAATCCGGGTTATAAATGTCTGTTCTTGATACATTAACCGATACCGGCACAACAGGATAGCCTTTTTCTTTCCATCCCTGTATGTACTCACATGTCTTGTCCCAAACAAATTTATCAAGCTCAGTAATAAAGCCATTTGTCTCAAACAGCGGTATAAACCCACCCGGATTCATAAACCCTTTTTCAGGATGAATCCACCTGACCAGAGCTTCGGCACCCGCAACCTTTTCGGAATTAAGATCATATTTCGGCTGAAAATAAACCTTAAACTGTTCTTCCTTTATGGCATCCTCCATACAGTTTAATATCTCCTGCTCATGAACCTGCTTTTCCCAGATTTTCTTGTCATAATATGCAATATACCTGCCATATCTTCCTCTTATGGTATCAACGGCAAGTATGGCTCTGTTTATCATTGCGTGCATTGACATCTTCGTATTATCAACAAGATAAATTCCAAATCTGAGCCTAAGATTCATGTTTACCGGAAAATCATTTATCGTCCTGACAATAGTATCAATATCACTATGCAGACTTTTTTTATCATACTCTTTTAAAATAACAAAATGTTCATTTTCAATTCTTCCACAAATTTCATCTTTACTAACATAATGTTTAAGCACTTTTGCCATAAAAACAAGAAGATTATCACCTGTCTTTTCACCGAACAGATCCTTCAAAAGCTGAAAATTTTCTATATCCGAATACAAAATTGCATATTTTTTTTGCTTATTATTTTTCAAAACTTCCTTAACTTTTTTTGCAAACGTTTCTTTTGAATATACGCCTGTCAGTGTATCCATCTGAAGATAGTTAACAAGTGATGCCGTCTCTTTTAAATGTATTATATTTTCAAGTCTCTTTTTTACTATAATCGGATTATACGGCTTACCTAAAAAATCACTTGCTCCAAGTGATAATGCTTTTAATTCTGATTCTTCGTCCCCGTCAACGGATGTAACTATAACAGGTATCTTAGGCAACATCTTTCTGTATGACATTTCATGCAGTACGCCATAACCATCAAGTTTGGGCATAATTATATCCAGCACTACGGCTGATATAACTTCCTTTTTTTTGTCAAGAATCTTTATGGCCTCTTCTCCATCACACGCTTCAAGAATATCATAATCATCCTCCAACAGTTTTATCAGACATTTTCTATTTACATCCTTATCATCAACGATAAGGATAGTATTTTTTTCTGACATTCTGCCGCCTCCTTTCAAAGCGTATTTTTTAAACCTTCACAAATCAGAATACTTTTTCCATATGCGTATCGGTCTCATTGCGCTTATTATAAAATTTTTGAACAATCTCCTTTTTATCCCTTTTTCTTATGGGTACAAGCTTGTCATCCGGCATCTGAAAATCATAATCAACAATCTCTTTCACCCAAAGGATATTTACAATGTAACTCTGATTACATCTTAAAAACATTTCAGAATCAAGTTTTTTTTCCAGCTCTCCAAGTCTGGCATAAACCTTAAAAACATCATTTTTGCAGTATATACTGACTACACGCCCCATAGACTCAAGACAATATATATCCCTCTGTCTTATAAATATCTTCTTCTGCTGAATAGTAACCTCCAGCATCTTAGCATTATCATTTTCCTTTTTTACATCATATTTGTTTAGATAATATACAAGTGTCTCTCTAACCTTCTCCAATCTGTAAGGTTTTAAAAGATATGCAAGTGCATGAATATCATACCCCTCCTTCATATATTCCTCACTACTTGTCGCATATACTATCTCGACCTGTGCATCCTTAGCTCTTATCGCCTTTCCTGTTTCAATACCATCTAACTGTTTCATCTGAATATCCAAAAAAATGACATCATAATCCCCTTTTGAATAATTTCTAAGCAGTTTTTCCCCTGAAGAAAATTCAAATGCCTGGACTTCTTGTCCAATTTCTTTCAACAGTCCCTCAATGACATTTTTAAGGATGCCCCTCTCGATTTCATTATCATCACATAACGCAATCTTTATCATCCCATCACTCTCTTTCACATTTTAAGTACACATTTGTATAGCTTCCCCAAGCCTAAAAACATATATAGTTAATTTTATCAAAAATCAACTTTTTTTTCAAAGATAATACCTTGTATATATACTCCTTTTTCGCTATATTTTCGACATTTTTCGCCTTTTTATTCATTTTCAGCACTCGAAAGGAGTATACGGTCATTGTCAAGGCTCTTACCCGCATTATCCTTGAATTTTTCAAGCAGATCGTCAACCGTAAGTTTCGCTCTCTCATCACCTCTTACATCAAAAACTATATGACCAGAATCCATCATAAGTGTTCTGTTGCCAAGTTCAAGTGCCTGATGCATATTATGTGTTACCATAAGACATGTTATGTTTCTCTCCTTAATAATATCTCTGGTAAGTTTTAACACTTTCTCTGCCGTTCCAGGATCAAGTGCCGCAGTATGTTCATCGAGCAAAAGAAGTTTCGGAGTAACCATTGTTGCCATAAGGAGCGTAAGTGCCTGCCTCTGACCGCCCGACAAAAGCCCAACCGGATTTTTCATTCTGTCTTCAAGCCCCATTCCAAGCAACGAAAGATGTTCTCTAAATTTCTGTTTCTCTTTTTTTGATATCCTGCTGAAAAATGCAGTCTTGCCCTTTGAAGCCCTCAGATAAGCAAGTGCCATATTTTCCTCTATCGTCATATGAGGTGCTGTTCCAAGAAGTGGGTCCTGAAAAAGATGTCCTATATCTTTGCTTCTAAAATGCTCTTTCTTAAATGTTATGTCCTCACCATCAAGAATGATAGCTCCCTCATCCGTAAAAAATGCTCCCGTTATCGCATTAAACATTGTTGACTTCCCAGCTCCGTTGCTTCCTACTATAGTCGCAAAATCACCATGTTCCAATATGAGATTTAACCCCGTAAGTGCCTTTTTCTCATTGACTGTACCTGGATTAAATGTCTTGCAGACATTCTTTAATTCTAACATTTTTTCCATTATGCAGCACCCTCTTTCTTTCTTCTTGCAATCTCCGCATACTTGTGTTTCGCAAATTTTGTCTTTTCCTTAACATAAGGAAATGCTATCGCAACAGCTACTATGACCGCAGATACAAGTTTAAGGCACTCTGCCGGGACATTTATCCTTATGGCTACCGCAACTATAAAACGGTAAAGGCAGCTTCCGAATACAACACCTATTATCCTTCTAAGCATTGTTCCCTTTCCGACAAGTGTCTCTCCTATTATCAGGCTGGCAAGTGCTATCGTCACCATACCCGTTCCAAGATTTATATCACAGGATTTCTGATACTGTGCAAGAAGTCCGCCAGACAGTGCAGTCATGGCGCTTGAAAGACACAGACCTACTGTTATCGTAAATTTAGGGTTTATACTTGAAGCTCTTACCATCGCATCATTATCACCCGTTGCTCTTATCGAAAGACCGAGCCTTGTTCCCAGAAATCCGCTTAAAAGAATACCTACTATTATTACTATAACTGCGACAAGAATAAGTTTATACCATCCTTTTCTTATAAGAAACTCAACAGCCGCATCTCCCATATGGTTCTGAATAAAATCCCTTAACATCGTAAATATGCTGTCACATTTAAAAAGGTTCATATTTGATGAAAATCCCATTGCTGCGATATTTATCGTATACAATCCAGTATTTACTATGATACCCGCAAGAATCGACTCAACTCCCATCCTTGTCTGCAAAAATGCCGTCACAAATCCTGAGATTATACCTGCTCCCATAGCAAGAAACAGAGCAAGTACCGGATGTCCTGCAAGTGTGACTGATGCCGCCACCGCACAGCCAAGCGTAAAGCACCCGTCTGTTGAAAGGTCAGCTATATTTAATATGCTGAAAGATACAAAAAGTGCGAGAACTACGAGCGAATATATAAATCCAAGCTCCAGAGCACTCTGCAATATTGAAATAGTAAAAATAGAGCCCATTTTTTCCTCCATGCCATATCAAGCACGCCTAAGCGTGCTTGATATGGTTTATCCTTATAAATTTTATACAGATATTCCTAAACTGTTTTCAATGATAACATATTAGTTTTCGTCAAACTCTTTTGCTGTCTTTGTTTCAACAACTTTTTCGCATAAATCCTTAAATCCGCTGTAGTCAACACCAATCTGCTCAGCAATCTCCGTATTTACTGTTGTGATACCATTATCAAGAGTTTTTACGGCTGTCTCTCCCGGTTTTGCACCATTTACAAGAATATCAACCGCCATATCTGCTGTTTCTGTTCCAAGTTCCTTATAATTTACGCCATATCCCACAAATGCTCCATTAAGTGCAAATGAATCTGCTCCCGTATAATGTGGTATCTTTGCATTTGCAAATTTCTCATAGATCGCAAGCTCTGCTGTCATAACAGTATTGTCCGTCGGTGTGAACACAGCATCTACCTTCGCTGCAACAAGTGCATCAGCGGCAAGAGATAACTCGTCATTTGTAGTTCCCGTCTTCTCCACTACCTCAATGCTGTTATCTTCACAGAATTTCTTAGCATCTGCTATAGCCTGCTTTGATGAATCCTGACTCTTATCATATAAAAGACCAATCTTTTTTGTCTTGCTGTTGGCATTAAGTATAAGTTTCATGATAGCCTGAGTATCTATCGCATCACTTGTTCCTGTGATATTTGCTCCCGGTTTATCCATGCTTGAAACAAGCCCTGCCGAAACAGGATCTGTAACTGCCGAAAATACTACCGGAATCTGATTATCTTCTGTAGCTGACTGTGCGATAAGTGCTGTCGGTGTAGCTATAGGAATAATAATATCAACTTCATCTGATACAAGTTCTGTCATTATCTGGTTTAATGTCGACTGGTCAGCCTGACCATTGAAAGTATAATCCTTGTAATCAAACTTTACTCCAAGTTCCTCTCCTTTTTTATCAAGTTCCGACTGAACTGCCTTCTGTATCTGATTGAGAGAAGCGTCATCTACATACTGTACAATACCGACTTTGTATGTCTTTGACTTATCATCACTCTTTCCTGATTCCGAAGATTTTTCCGAACCGCATCCAGCCATACATAAAACGGCAAGCAATGCTGTCATTATCAGTAATAATCTCTTTTTCATGTTATGTCCTCTTCTTTCATATTATGTCATTACGCTGTCGCCATTCGCACTGCAATGCGAACATTAACACCATTTTTAAGTAAACCATGATTATGTTGTAAAGTCAAGTATATGTTACCGTTATACAGCAGAGCAGATATCTCAAAGATTTAACACTATCAAGCAAATAGCAGAGCGGATTGCTAATATCCGCCTGACTTTTCGTTGTCACATAACCTGACAACTGATATCATATTTGCGATTGAACAATAACATCATATATACATCATGATTTTTTATGATAATTTTTGACCATCACCTAAATATATGTTAATATGAAGATTATATGTTTTAAACACATATTTTACAAAATTGAAAGGATTACTATAATGACCAGAAAGAAAAAAAATCTAATCAGCTATGTGGTATTCGCACTCGTCTGTGTTGCCATTGTCATTGCCGGAATGTTATATAAGAACTATTCCAACGAACAAAAAATCAAAGAAGCCGAAAAAAATGCTGTCACATGTGTTGACGATCTTAAAGGCAAAAAGATAGGTGTACAGATTGGCACTACAGGTGATACTTACGCATCTGATTATGAAGGTGACAAAGAAGGAACTGTTGTTGAGCGTTACAATAAAGGTACAGACGCCATTCAGGCATTAAAAGACGGAAAGATAAACTGTGTTATTCTTGATGAGCTGCCTTCAATCGCATATACCCAGAAAAATACAGAATTAAAGATTCTTGAAGAAGAATTTGCAGTCGAGGATTACGCCATCTGTATTGACAAATCAAATACAGAGTTAAAGGGCAGGATAAACGATGCCTTAAAGAAACTTAGAGATAATGGCACACTCGATGAAATAAAGAAAAACTATACAGGTAAAGATGAAGAAAAGGGCAAATTTCCTTATAAAAAGAAAAATGTTTCAGGCAAAAACGGTACTTTAAAAGTCGGTACAAATGCTTCATTCAAGCCTTATGAATACTATGACAATAATAAGATAACAGGTCTTGATGTTGACATGATGCAGGCTGTATGTGACGAACTTGACATGAAACTTGAAATAGAGGATATGGAATTTGATTCTATCATAGCTGCCGTCACATCTGGTAAAGTCGATTTAGGCTGTGCCGGAATGACTGTAACAGAAGACAGGCTTAAAAATGTTGATTTCACTGATTCATATACAACAGCAAAACAGGTAATAATCGTAAAAGATTATAAAGCGGCAATAAAAGCCCAGTCATTAGTACAGAGATTCCATGATAACTTTATAGCAGACCACAGATACAATTATCTCTTAAAAGGTTTTGGAAACACTATAGTCATCACAATATTTGCCGTTCTTATGGGAATCATCCTTGGCGCTATCATCGCACTTATAAGAACAACACACGACAATAACCAGACACTTCCTATCCCTAACCTTATATGTAAGATATATCTTACGGTAGTTCGTGGAACACCTGCAATGGTACAGCTCTTAATTTTTTACTATATCATACTTGTATCGGTAAACTCAAAGATACTGGTTGCTATCATCGCTTTCGGACTCAACTCAGCAGCATATGTCGCAGAAGTTATACGTTCAGGTATAAACTCTATCGACCACGGACAGTTTGAAGCAGGGCGAAGCCTCGGTCTTAACTACAGACAGACAATGACCTCTATCGTGCTCCCACAGGCGTTTAAAAATGCACTTCCTGCACTTTGCAATGAGTTCATAAGCCTTATAAAAGAGACATCCATAAGCGGTTATATCGCCATCGTTGACCTTACAAAAGCAGGTGATATCATACGAAGCAACACATATGATGCCTTCCTTCCACTTATTACTGTTGCAGTAATCTACCTCGTGATAGTTATTGCACTTACATCCGTTGCAAATGCACTTGAAAGGAGACTTAGAGCAAATGAGCGACACTAATAATATATTAAATAACGAAAAAACTCCATTGATAGAAGTAGACAATCTTCACAAATCATTTGGAAAACATGAAGTTTTAAAAGGAATATCAACTACTATAAACAAAGGCGATGTAGTTGCTATCATCGGCCCTTCCGGCTGTGGCAAATCAACTTTCCTGCGTTCCTTAAATCTTCTCGAAGACACAACTGATGGACATATCTTATTCGAGGGAACTGATATCACAGATGATTCAGTTGACATAAACACGATAAGAGAAAAAATAGGAATGGTCTTCCAGCAGTTTAACCTTTTTGAAAATATGACAGTTCTCGAAAATATCATGCTCGCACCTGTCAAGAGAAAGAAAATGACAAAAGATGAAGCTGCCACAAAAGCAAGAGAACTTCTAAAGAGAATAGGTCTTGAAGATAAGGAAAATGCATATCCTGCTGTTTTATCAGGCGGCCAGAAACAGCGTATCGCAATCGTTCGTGCACTTGCCATGAATCCTGATGTGATGCTTTTTGATGAACCTACCTCTGCCCTTGATCCGGAGATGGTCGGTGAAGTTTTAGAACTTATAAAAGAACTTGCAAAAGATGGTATGACTATGGTCATCGTTACGCATGAGATGGGATTTGCAAGAGAAGTCGCAAATCGTGTCATGTTCTTTAATGAAGGTGTTGTCATGGAGGAAAATGAACCGGCTGAACTTTTTGGAAATCCAAAAAATGAAAGACTTAAAGAATTTTTATCAAAAGTTTTATAAGAATTTTTTGTTACTGCCATCACAATAACTGTGAACAGTAAATTTTATATATGCATATATCTACAGTTATATGCATATATAAAATTGTCGGTTATTACAACCAAAAATAAACATATATAGCATTTACAATATATAAGAAAGGATTTTTTAATGCAGTTTATTATTGTTTTTTTTATTTCAATGTTTCCGTTAGTTGAACTCAGAGGAGCTATTCCATATGCAGTTGCCCAGGGACTTCCCCTCGTTCCATCATATATCATCTCAATAATCGGAAATATGCTACCCGTTCCATTTATTTTTCTCTTTGCGAGAAAAGTTCTTGAATGGGGTGCTGACAAACCTGTTATAGGTGGTTTCTTTACTTTCTGTATCGAAAAAGGTGATAAAGGAGGCAAGAAACTTCAGGCAAAAGCAGGAAAAGGTCTTTTTATAGCACTCCTGCTTTTTGTAGGTATTCCGCTTCCCGGTACCGGGGCATGGACTGGCACTCTCGCTGCAAGTTTTCTTGATATGGATTTCAAATCAAGTGTTATTGCTGTTATGCTCGGCGTGATGCTTGCCGGTGTCATTATGGGATTAGCATCTGCCGGTGTATTTGGTGCTATAAGTGCACTATTCTTATAAATATTATTTTTAAACACAGCGTATAAATTAGCTTTTCTTAATTTATACGCATTTTTTCTGTCACCTGTGCAGCCGCATTTACATCCATCTTTTCAAGAATGGCTGCCCGCTTGTTTGCAGGCATGTTTTCAAGTATCTTTGCCACAAGGTCAAGCGAACCTGTAGTCATATCATTAAAAAGAGTTGCCGCCTGCTGTGGATCCATTTTTGCGTATGCATCAGCATAATCTTTTATTTTCGCATCTTTTTCAGCCTGTGCTGTTGCCCTTGCCTCTGCCCTTGCTGAAGCTTCTGCGGAGGCAGTTGCCATAGCCTGTGCTTCTGCCGTTGCCCTTGCAATAGCATCTGCGGTTGCTTTCGCATCTGCTTCAATCTTTTTCTGCTGTTTAGCTGCATCTTTGGCCGCCTGCTTTGCTTTCTTCTCTGCCTGTATTTCTGATGCATTTTTTCTTTGCAACTTCTTAGGAAGTATACTTCTCGCAATCGGAACATCACCTATAACAGGTGCAAGTGTATTTGATGCTATCCCACCGGCATCCATCTTAACCGCACAAACCATCCCACCAAATATTATAACCATAAGTAAAATCCCAATGATAACAGCCATTACCTTTCCTTTTGTTGTCTCCCCCTTTAGCTGTTCCATCTCGTGTGACATCTCTTTTTGCTGTTTTTTCAATTCTGATATCCGCTGTTTAGTCTGCTTTTTATCCTGTTTTATCTTATCTTTTGCAATTTTTTTCTCATTTTTATCAGACATGTTTATCACTCTTTCCGTTTTATTATTTACATCTTGATATTTCTATGTTCTTTTACAACTTTTACAATAAAAAATATGATGTATCATTGCTCTTGTAAATAGTTTTCTAAATTTATATATAGCATAAACAGACCACCCTTTTTTCACTGTCAAATATAATATCAACATCTAAATTTTTCACATGTAAACCCTAAACAATTCCTAAACATTTTTGAAAACAAATGAAATGAAGATCAAATGATGTATAATATTCACGATGCTGGGTTTAAAAAATTTTTTGCCCTCAACTGATGCAGCATAAAATATATGTTGCTGCACCAAAAATTTATAACTGTTCTGAGAAAGGGGATTTTTATGAATGACACGCCAAAACATACGGTAAAACAGAGAATATTTATCTTAAACACCTCAATGGTGATAGTTATTTTAGGCATAGCTTTTATAGTCAACTATTTTTTTGCCAAATTGTATCTATGTGCGGCTGAAAATGACTTTGAAAAAACTCTGCACAGTGCTATAACAGATAATGATGCCTTTGAGGACACAATAGAAGCATGGACTGTCAAAAGACAGGACTTTATGATACTATTCTCTATAGACGGACTGATATGTGTTATAATCCTTTTATTCGTAAGTTTTCTTTTTACCAAAAAACTTACACAGTATATAACAGATCCACTTAATGCACTTATATCCGGAGCAAACCGTGTTAAAAGTGGAAATCTTTCCCAAAAAATCACTTACAGAGGATTGTATGAATTTGAGACAGCATGTGAAAATTTTAATAAAATGCAGCAGCATATCCTCGATGAACAGACCAAAAATCTTAAATATGAAAAGGCAAGAACAGATATGATTGCCGGAATATCGCATGACCTTAGAACTCCACTTACTGCAATACAGGGTACATTAAAAGGACTTATCGATGATATAGTACCTACACCTGAGATAAAAAATAAATTTTTAAACACAGCTTATAAACGCTCACTTGATATGGAACGGCTTATAGAAAAATTGTTTTTCTTCTCAAAAATGGAAACTGGAAATATGCCGCTCAACCTGCAAGAAATAAATCTGCCACATTTTATCAGAAATTATATAAAAAATAAAAAAGATATATACACTCCTGATTACATGACTATAAAATACACCCAAAAGTCTGAAACGGATAATATCACCCTTAAACTTGACAGCGAACAATTGACAAGGATATTTGATAACCTTATCGAAAACAGTTTAAAATATGCAGGCGTACCCTCACTTATAATAAGTATATCACTTATAGAAAACAGGGAACAGATTACCATAAATTTTGCTGATAACGGAAACGGAGTTCCTGACGATAAACTTCCACACATATTTGATGAATTTTACCGCGGTGACGAATCAAGAAACAAAAAGGACGGAAACGGTCTTGGTCTGTATATAGTCAGACATCTGATAACCGAAATGAATGGAGAAATAGACGCTGCAAATGAAAACGGTCTGTGTATCTCTATAAACTTTCCCAAAGACAATCCGACAGAAATATCTTGATTTTTTAACACTATCAAGTAAGTCCCCCACTTCTATTGCGTAAAGCAATAAGTGGGGGTGG
>NZ_JAHLQE010000089.1 GCF_018918235.1 Eubacterium sp. MSJ-13 | reverse complement strand
AGCAGCTAATAGTGTTATGAGCAAGTAGCAAAGCGGATTGCGAATATCCGCTTGACTTGGAACGGAGGTTTTTTATTATGATAAAAGAAGCAATAAACACACTTGTGAACGGCGAAGACCTTACTGATGAGGTTATGACGCAGGTAATGGAAGAAATTATGACGGGGGAAGCAACTGACGCACAGAAAGCATCATTTCTTACTGCTCTTTCAATAAAAGGTGAAACTATCGATGAGATAACAGCGGCAGCAAAGGTTATGTCATCAAAATGCACACCTTTTAACAATGACGGTGATGCTCTTGAGATTGTCGGAACGGGTGGAGATAAGGCAAATTCATTTAATATATCTACACTCTCGGCAATCGTAGCCGCAGCCGCAGGCGTTCATGTTGCAAAGCATGGAAACAGGGCGGCATCTAGCAAGTGCGGAACTGCTGACTGTCTTGAAGCACTCGGAGTTAAGATTGATATTGAGCCGGAGCAGAGCGAAAAACTTTTGAAAGAGGATGGAATATGTTTCCTTTTTGCACAGAAATATCATCCTGCAATGCGTTTTGTAGGTGCAGTCAGAAAAGAGATGGGAATACGCACAATGTTTAATGTACTCGGACCACTCTCAAATCCGGCAAGAGCAAATATGCAGCTTATGGGTGTATATGACGAGAAACTTGTAGAGCCGCTTGCTCATGTACTTAAAAATCTCGGACTTAAGAAACTTATGGTTGTTTATGGAATGGATTGTCTCGATGAGATTTCGCTTTCAGCACCTACAAAGGTTTGTGAGTACAGAGATGGTGAGTTTAAGAGTTACGAGATAACACCGGAGCAGTTTGGATTTACACGCTGCAAAAAAGAGGACCTTGTCGGTGGAGAACCTGCTACAAATGCACAGATAGCAAGAGAAATTCTTGACGGAGTTGAGGGACCAAAGATGGATGCGGTATTACTCAATGCAGGAGCAGCTATTTATATCGCAACAGACGGAATTACTATTGAACAGGGAATTGAGAAAGCAAGAGAGATGATAACAAGCGGAAAAGCTAAGGCTAAACTTGAGCAGTTTATAGCAGACAGTAACAAATAGAAATGGAGAAAACATTGAATATATTAGAAGAAATTGCGGCAAAGACAAGGGAGCGTGTAGCCGAAGCGAAAAACAAAGTTTCTCTTGAAGAGATGAAACAAAAAGCCGAGAGTCTTAACGCTCACACTGGTTTTCCTTTTGAGAATGTGATTAAAGAGGGAAGTCTTTCATTTATATGTGAAGCGAAAAAGGCTTCACCGTCTAAAGGACTTATAGCCAAAGATTTTCCTTATGTAGAGATAGCAAAGGAATATGAAAAGGGCGGTGCGAGCGCTATATCAGTGCTTACCGAGCCGTATTGGTTTATGGGAAGCAACGAATATTTAAAAGAGATAAGAGCTGCAGTAGATATTCCTATAATAAGAAAGGATTTTACCGTTGACGAGTATATGATATATGAAGCAAAGGTTATCGGAGCTGATGCGGTGCTTCTCATATGTGCGATACTTGATGATGAAAGCCTTAAAAAATATATGCAGACAGCAGACAAACTTGGACTTAGTGCTCTTGTTGAAACGCATGACGAAGAAGAAGTTAAAAGAGCGGTTAAAGCAGGAGCAAGGCTTATCGGTGTAAACAACAGGGATTTAAGAAATTTTACAGTTGATATAAACAACAGTCTCAGACTTAGAAATCTTGTGCCAGACAATATCACTTTTGTTTCTGAGAGTGGAATAAAAGGCGAGAAAGAGATAAGAGAGCTTGCAGAGGGAAAAGTTGATGGTGTGCTTATAGGTGAGACTATGATGTGTGCTGGTGAGAGCCGTATTGAAACTTTGAAATCGCTTATTAAGGCAGGACAGATTTGAGAAAAACTGAAAAGAAAATCTGAAATGTTTGCAGAATTGCAAAATATGTATAGATGCGGCAATTCGTAAAATTGTTTTATGATTGCGGCTATGATAAAAATATGACTGGAAGATACGGTCAAATTATGGAGGATAATAGAATGAGCAAGGGAAGATTTGGTGTTCATGGCGGGCAGTACATACCTGAAACACTTATGAACGAGATACAGAAACTTGAAGAAGCATATGAATTTTACAAGAAAGATGAGCAGTTTAATAAAGAACTCGATACACTTCTCAAAGAATATGCGGGTAGACCGTCACTTCTTTATTATGCAGAGAAGATGACGAGGGATTTAGGCGGAGCAAAGATTTATTTTAAGAGAGAGGATTTAAACCATACAGGTTCTCACAAGATAAATAATGTACTCGGTCAGGCACTTCTCGCAAAGAAGATGGGAAAGACAAGGATCATCGCAGAGACAGGAGCAGGCCAGCATGGTGTTGCAACAGCTACGGCAGCAGCGCTTCTTGACCTTGAATGTGAGATATACATGGGTAAGGAAGATACGATTCGTCAGGCTCTCAATGTATATCGTATGGAGCTTCTCGGTGCTAAGGTACATCCTGTTGAAACAGGTACGATGACACTTAAGGATGCGGTAAATGAGTGTATGAGAGAGTGGACTAACAGAGTTGATGATACACTCTATGTACTCGGTTCAGTTATGGGACCACATCCGTTCCCTACTATAGTAAGAGATTTCCAGAGTGTCATAAGTCGTGAAGCGAGAGCACAGATACTTGAAAAAGAAGGCAGGCTTCCCGATGTAGTAATGGCTTGTGTCGGCGGCGGAAGCAATTCTATGGGAATGTTCTATGAGTTTATCAATGATAAGGATGTAAAACTTATCGGCTGCGAGGCGGCAGGACTTGGAGTTGATACTGACAAGACAGCAGCAACAATGGCAACGGGCACAGAGGGAATCTTCCACGGTATGAAATCTTATTTCTGTCAGGATGAATATGGTCAGATAGCACCTGTATATTCAATCTCAGCCGGACTCGATTATCCGGGAGTAGGACCTGAACACGCATATCTTAAGGATATAGGCAGGGCAGAGTATGTTCCAGTAACAGATGAGGAAGCTGTAAATGCATTTGAGTATATTGCAAAAGAAGAGGGAATAATCGCAGCTATCGAGAGTTCACACGCAGTAGCACATGTTATGAAGATAGCTCCTAAGATGGATAAAGACCAGATAATCATCTGCTGTCTTTCAGGACGAGGAGACAAAGATGTGGCAGCAATAGCAAGATACAGGGGGATTGATTTACATGAATAGAATAAGTAAGGCATTTGAAGATAAAAAAGTATTTATACCATTTATAACGGCAGGAGATCCAAATCTTGAAAAGACTGAGGAATTTATCCTTGAGATGGAAAAGGCGGGGGCTGCACTTGTCGAGATAGGAATACCGTTTTCTGATCCGATAGCAGAAGGTCCTGTTATACAGGATGCAAATATCAGGTCGCTTTCAGGCGGATGTACTACAGACAAGATTTTTGATATGGTAAGCTCACTCCGCAAAAAAACGGATATACCTCTTGTATTTATGGGATATGCAAATTCACTTTACAAGTATGGTTATGAGAGATTTTGTGCGAAATGTCAGGAGGTAGGGATAGACGGACTTATAATACCCGATATTCCATATGAGGAGAAAGACGAACTTGCACCGATAGCAGAAAAATATGGAATGTATCTTATCTCAATGATAGCACCTACCTCAGAAAAGCGTATCCAGATGATAGCAAAAGAAGCAAAAGGCTTTATCTATGTAGTATCATCAATGGGTGTAACAGGTGTCAGAAGTGAGATAAAGACAGATATTGAAAGTATCGTAAAGTCGATAAAAGAAGTGACTGACACACCGGCAGCAGTCGGCTTTGGAATAAACACACCTGAACAGGTAAATAAATATACAAAAATCGCAGACGGAGCGATAGTCGGAAGTGCTATCATAAAGATAGTTGCAAAATACGGCGAAGATGCAGGAAAGCATATTTACGATTATGTAAAAGAGATGACAGGCGGACTTGCACAAAAGAATTAGAAAGAGTGATGATGTTTGAAAGGTAGGGTACGGCAATTCCAGACAACAAAGTGAAATCAAAAACTGACAGGCGGCTACAATGGTCTGTCAGTTTTTTTCGTTGTATGTTATTATATAAAATATGATGCAGAGAGCAAAAGCAGACAGTGGTGCATGTTAAGTATTTACGATTCACTAACCCTCTTGACCTAAAGGCAAGAAGCATCTTTAGACTTCAGTTTGGTCAATTGTTATCTGCTGGCTTATACGCAAAACACCGCCAATAAGATTTGAACTGTCTGTCAGTGGGCAAAAAATAGAGAATGGAGTAATAAAATGTCTGATTTACATGTAATAGTTATGGATATGGATGGTACACTTCTGAATGACAATAAGGAAGTGAGCGAATATACGAAAAATGTTCTGAGAAAACAGAAAGAAAAGGGAATGAGGATAGGTATTGCATCTGGGCGTCCGATACTTGGGGTTAAAAGGACGGTTGAGAATCTTGGTATTTCAGATATCATACAGTTTATGGTTGCTTCAAACGGGGCTGAACTTTATGATGTTTCAGATGGAGAGGAAAAGGGATTTTATAAACTTGATGTGCAGACGATATTTGAGATAATTGAAAAGTACAGGCAATTTAACTTAAATCCTTATGTTTATCAGGGTGAGGACTGCTATGCGGCAAGAACTGATTCAACTATCGAGAGGGCGGCAAGAAACAATCACTTAGGAGTTCATCTGTGTGATATGAGAGAAGAAGTTACGACACCTCAGAGTAAACTTGTGTTAAGCACATCACCTGAAAAAATGGCGGAGGTTGAAGCATTTTATGAGGAGAATAAGTCAGAAAAATATCGTGCTTTTAAATCTCAGGAAGATATGTTTGAATTTGTCCATCCAAAGTTATCAAAAGTATATGGAATAAAATATTACTGTGAGAAGTATGGTTATGATATTTCCAATGTTATCGCATTTGGTGACACGACAAATGATCTTGAGATGGTCGATGAATGTGGTATCGGGGTATGTATGTGCAACGGAACTGATGATGTAAAGGCAGTTGCCGATATAATTACTGAGTTTAGTAATGATGATGACGGACTTGCGAAGGAACTTGAACGATACAAATACAATTAAAATTATAACTACAGAGAAAAGAGGGAGAGCATGGTTTATATAAAAGCGAACAATGAGATTATTAAGGTTTATCAGAGGATAATACTATCAATGAAGCAGCGCGTGGAGTGGAATGGTGATATTATAATAAGAAAGAATACTATGATACTTGTGGGAAGAGTGCGTTCAATGTACTTTGAACTTGCAACAAGGCGGGTTTATTCTGATATTGAAGAATTGACATTTGACTCTGCAAATGCTTTTGAGATGGGAAATAATAAACTTATTACCAATATTATAAATATGCTTCTCTATCCGTTTGGCAAGTGGGGGGCGATAAAGGGGCTTAATGTTGAGCAGGATTATATGGTACTTGCCGCACTTTTTTCGCAGATTTTCAAGGAAATTGATGTTGAGACATATTTTACAAAGACAAGTCTGAAATTTTTTATAAACGGTATTCAGATAACTTTTGAGGATGCGATGGAAAAATGTATCGCATATATTGTAAAACAGCAGGAGATAAAGATTGCAGAACAAAATCTGAAACAAAAGAAACAGGATGTGAAAAAAGAAGAAAAAATGCAAAATGAAAGCAAAAAAACATCTGAGACCAATGTGGAAAATAAAGGAAATCTGTCTGAAAAAACGGTTGGTGGAAGCACAGACCATGCAGCCGCAAAAGGTGAGGAATCAAAAAATGATAAAGCAGCACAGGCAGACCGTGTCAGAAAGAAAGTTGTCTTTAGTGGAAGAAACCTTAATGCAGGAGGTGTTAATAACACAACATATGGAAAAGCTGGTGAAGAAAATGATAACACAGTAAAAGATTCAACAGATTCAGATATTAAATATGCAGATGATAAAATTAAAAACAGCGAGGAAGAAAAGTCAGGTGCAGGGCTTTGGCACAATATGAAATGGAGTGTTGGCCGCTTTGATTTTAAACGCGAGGAAGTTGACCAGAAAAGTGCAAATTCACACAGGATTGGAAACAATTTTTATATGGTTCCATACGAGTGCCCTGACTGTGGCGAGCATCTTCATATGGTCGTATATCCGCAGGGAAGAGAAAATGTTATAGATACGGATGAGGGGCGTGTTTATATAACAAGGGCATATACATGTGATAATTGTAAGAAGTTCTATACGGCAAAACCGGGAAAACTTTTAAGAGAAGGTGAAGCGTATGTTCTTGATTTTGACAATGACGAATATGCAGCAAGAGATTATGTGCAGCTTTTGGGAAGGAAAGGCGGGAAAACAGGAAACTGCAATTTTAACATGTATGAGGCTGATTATGGGAAAAATGTTTCCTCAGTTGGAAAAAGACTTAGTGAGCGTTGCAGGAAGATGGAGCTTCTTACGGATGAAGAACTTGAGCAGATACTTGCACAGATGGATGACGGTTTCTTTTCTGATTATGAAAAAGAGAGATTTCTTGCGATAATAGAACAGGAACTTGAATATCGTGAGAAGATGAGGACTAAAAAGTTTGGGGAATTTGGAAGAACAAGTGATGAGAGGGCACAGGATGATGAAGTAGATGATAGTACAAAAATTGCTGATAATGTGGCATATGAGAGTGAAATGGCGGAAGATACTAAAAATATGCAGAAATCAGAAATACAGTCAGACGGTGGAAGCATACCGGAACAGAAAGATTATTCTGTAAATGATGAACAGGATAATACGAAAGCCGAAAAAAGACAATCTATTTTTGGAAAAGGAAAGGATAAGTCTAAAAAAAACGGATTGTCAGATAAAGAGCAGGCCGGTAAAAAAGGTTCATTTTTTAATAGATTTAAAAAGGGTGATGATAAAGAAAATATTTCTACAGAAAATATTTCTAGAGAAAATATTTCTAAAGATGTAAGATCAGATACAGTTAAAAATGATAATAAAGTTGAAACATTAACAGATAAATATGGTGTGGTTGAAGATAAGGTTCAAAATACGGGGAATTTTGATGTCACAGATGATATTTCTGAAAATGTTCAAAATTTAGGAGATGAGATTTTAAACGATAGAAATATTGAAAATGATAATATTACAGAAGCAAAGGAAAATACTGCCGTTAGAGGAGATTCTGTGAAAGAGGAAGTGGCGGCAGGTGACGAGGCTAGAACGCCAAATGCAATTATAATAGAAGAAAGACATACAAATGAAAAGAAGAATACAAGACATAAAAAAGAAGATATTGTAGAAAAAAACAATAAAAGTGATACGGCTGATACAAAGATATCACAGAAAGACAGTACCGCACCGGAAGGCGTACAAGTTTCATTTTTTGACAAGATAACTGATGAGAGCAGGACAGCAAAATATTCGGATATAGTTGAGAATATAAAAAAGATAGAAGCATCAGAAGGTGATGAACAGGAGAAAATTCATTATATTGATGTTCTGACAAAACTGTGCAAGGCGGCAGCAAAAAAAGAAATAGAATATCTTCTCTCACATCTTCCGGGAAACATTAACTTTGAGAGATATAAGAGAACAAAAGAAAAACTTAGGACTTATACACAGATAGATGTTGAACCGTATATAAAGATTGTTGATGCAAAACGCGATAAAGTTGAATTTGATGAACTAAACAAACTTGTGAGCGGTGTTGACCGTGACAACAGAGACGAACTGCTTGAGATGATGGAGAGGATAAAGAACGGTGAATATGAAAAACGAAATTCTGACAGATTTGTTGACAGTCTTAAAAAACGAGTTTATGCGATGGATGAGGCAAAACTTAGAGGAATATGTCCTGACCCTGATGAGATAACATTTGACGAGGGTATAAAAGCATTAGAGGAGATTGAGAAAGGAGTTTTTCTGCCTGAACTCAAATCCAATATGCTGCAGCTTATTGATAAAAAACTTACGACATTAAAGACAGAGGAATGTGAACTTCTTGTAAGAAAACTGGAGCGTGACCTTGAGGGAAAGATATCTGATATGTCAAAGATACATTTTTATGATATAAGAAAAATGAGAGACTTAGATAATACTGATAAAGAAACATCTTTTGTCAAAGTTGCCGTAAGTACATATGCGTATGCGACGGGGAAATATGAATATCCGATAGTTATATGTGATTCTTCGGTGTTTGGCAGTGGAAAGGAAGGTTTTATAATCACGCCTGACCATATATTCTATAAGGGACTTATAAAATCAGGCTCGATAGATGTAAAAAGTATAGATGGGGTATCTTCAGAAAAGAAGGGACTTGTGGTGCAGCACTCGTCAAAGGGCGGTGTGAAGATACCTTGTACACTTGGCAGAAATGATGAGAAGAATATGGCAGATGTGCTTGATTCGTTTATCGGTTATCTTAAAATGAAACCTGAATCAAGGAGTATTGAATATATGTCAAAAAATGACCATAAGATTAAGTGCTGTTACCGCTGTGGCCATGTGTTTACGGATGGAAATGTATGCCCTAAATGTGGCAGTAGATTTGATGGATAAAAAAGGGTAATCAGTTGACAATCGTCATGAATATGGTAAAATGTAGTAATGAAAACTACATGTAATGGAAATCAGCACAAAGTTGATTATCATTAGATATTGTTAAACAAACCGGAATATGGAGGATTTGCCATGGATTATCAGATAATCAGCGACAGCTCTTGTGACCTTGAGCAGAGTTTAAGAGAAAAATATGACATAGAAGTAGTACCGTTTTATATATCATTTGATGAGGAAAATTATCAAAAAGAAGTAGAAGAGATAGCGATAGATGATGTTTATAAGAAAATGGTGGATTTTCCTAAGCAGTATCCTAAAACATCGCTTCCTTCAGTACAGAATTATGTTGATGCATTTACTGCACATGCAAAAGAGGGAAGGGCTGTTATCTGCGTATGTATCACTACATCACTGAGCGGTTCATACAATTCAGCATGCAATGCAAAGGAGATTGTCTGTGAGGAATATCCTGATGCGAAGATAACAGTCATAAATTCGCTTGGTGCGACTGTACTTCAGGGACTTTTTGTGATAGAAGCAGCTAAATTAAAGCAGTCTGGAGCGACATATGAGGAAGCGGTAGAAAAACTTACATCAGCAGAGTATCTTGCCACAGGAAGGATATTCTTTACAGTGGGAAATACCGATTATCTTAAGCATGGCGGAAGGATAGGAAAAGTGGCAAGTGTTGCATCGAGTGCTCTTAATCTGAAACCGATAATCACTCTTAAAGACGGTTCGATAGATGCATCGGGAATAGCCAGAAGCCGCAAAAAATCTATAGCCAAGACATTTGAGTTATTTAAAAATTATTTTGCACAAAACGGCGAAGATCCTAATGATTATGTTTATACAGTGGGATACGGATATGACAGAGAAGAAGGTCTTGAATATAAAAAAGAATTTGATGAGGTTATGCGTGGCATTGGACTTAAAGAAGAAACAGGTATTGCACATATCGGAGCGACAATATGTGTCCATACGGGACCTTATGCGATCGGTGCAGGGCTTATAAGAAAAATTCTGAAATAGTTGATGCAGATGGTTTATCAAATATAGTATATTTTAATTTGCCGTAAATTTATTGTTTTCGGGAGATTAGCAGGATTGATATTTATCATAATTGTAGTATAATAAAAATATGCGAAGAAGCTGTTGCTTAAGTGTTAAAGAAACAACTTAAGCTACGGCTTTTTGTTGGTACGATTTAAGGCGGATTTATGTTTAGTATAATATTTCATATTGATCTAAGATTCAAAAGTTCAAAAGATAATTATTTATAACTGAGCGTGAGCTGTGATTTAAATTGTTATTAAAATGTAAATAAGCAATATACAAAAGGAGTGACTATTTATGGAAGAGAAAAACAGTCAGAACAAAAGTAACATTAAGGAAAAGCAGAGTGTAAAATACCGCTTGAAGAAAAATGTGGCTTACGCTACTAACATTACAAGTATCGCCGCAGTAGTTGCTATTATTGCATTATTGATAGTAGGAACACAGTACGGCAGTGCATTGAAGTATTATGGCTTTGTACAGGGAGATGTAGGAAAAGCAATAGCAGTACTTTCGGGTTCTCAGAGTGCTGTAAGAGCAACTATCGGATATCAGGATGAAGATGATATCAAGGACCAACAGGAACAGTACAAACAGAAGAAAGAAAAGTTTACTACATATTTTAAGGATGTTGAAGGCAAGATAAATACAAGTAAAGCAAGAGAACTTTACAATGCAGCAGCAGACCTTGTAGATGATTATTGGACATTGTCAGATTCTATTATTGAAGCTGGTGCTACTACCGATACAAAACTTTCAGCAGATGCCCAGACTCGTGAGATTAATGAACTCACACCAAAATATAACCAGATTTATGAGAAAATGGGGGCTATTCTGGATTATTCCGTTTCAAAGGGAAACAGCACCAAAAATATGCTTAACATGTTGGAGATACTTTCAGTAGTTGTTGTTATCGCTGTTATGGTACTTGCAAGAATTCAGTCAACAAGAAAAGGTGAAAAATTTGCAGAGGGTATTCAGGTTATCCTTCGTGCTACATCAGAACGTCTTACTAAACTTACAGAGGGTGACTTTGAGTCTCCATTCCCTAAGAGTGACTACGAAGATGAATTTAATGATATGTTAAGAGATTCAGAGGGCATGTCAGAGGACTTAAAGAAGATAATAAAGGACATTGGATATCTTCTTGGAAGTATGTCTAAAGGAAACTTTATGATAACATCAGGATGCAGGGAACTTTATCAGGGAACATTCAATGATATCCTTGTATCAATGATGGATCTTCGTGATCAGATGATTATTACACTTCAGAATGTTGATGATGCATCAGTACAAGTTTCAGCAGGTTCAGACAATCTTGCACAGTCAGCACAGGCACTCGCAGAAGGTGCTACAGAGCAGGCAGGAGCTATTGAAGAACTTACATCTACTATTGCAAATATTACATCAAGTGCAGAGCAGAACTCAAAAGACCTTGATGAGTCACATCAGCAGGCAAAAGAATATGCAAGACAGGCAGATGAAGGACGCCAGCAGATGAAAGAGCTTACTGTTGCAATGAAACATATCACGGATACATCAAAACAGATTGAGAATATCACAGCACAGATTGAAGATATTGCATCACAGACAAACCTTCTTTCACTTAATGCATCTATTGAAGCTGCAAGAGCCGGTGAAGCAGGAAAGGGATTTGCGGTTGTTGCTGATGAGATTAGAAAACTTGCAGAGCAGAGTGCTGCATCAGCAGTTAGTACGCGTGAACTTATCGAAGGTGCTTTAAAAGAAATCGATGAAGGTAATACTGCAAGTGAAAATGTAGGACAGGCACTTAAGGTTGTCATCGATGGTATCGAGAGTATAGCAGAAACATCAAAACAGCTTAGTGAGGATTCAAAGAAACAGGCGGAAGCTATGGAACAGGCTGAGATAGGAGTAAATCAGATATCAGAAGTTGTTCAGTCAAATTCAGCAGCGGCTGAGGAAACATCAGCAACAAGCGAGGAGCTTTCAGCACAGGCAGATACTTTGAAGGGACTTATAAGCAAATTTATTCTTAAATAATAAGAGAAATTGTAATATATAAAAACAGAGGATAAAATACATAAGTACAAAAGATTGAGATATAGAAACAGGACTTGTGATTCGTTTAGGTATAAATAAGCAGTATATTTATTTATATCTTTCATGCGGAGCATTAGTCCTGTTTTTTGTGAAATGAGTATAGTTGTTTACTTTTTGTAAAATAAATGTAAAAAATTATTTTTGGGGATAAAAAGGGTTGAAAAATAACTTTTATGGTGTTATATTGTGTTAGGATTTTGGAAAAAGTATATGGAGGTGAGTTTTCATGGACGGTAATGACAGTTTTGGACGAAGTATTAACAACAGTGTTTTATATCGTGAACAGGTGGCATGGCTGTCACATGAAAAGATTATTGTGCACGATTGTTGTGTATGGTGATTAGAACTTTCAGCCATGTCTATAAATTATGTAATATAAAATAAATGTTCATGTAGGAAAGCTGATATGATACCTCTAAAGTAGACAGATTAAATATAAAATCTGTTGCTTGGGAGGTAT
>NZ_JAHLQE010000074.1 GCF_018918235.1 Eubacterium sp. MSJ-13 | reverse complement strand
GCACAAAAAAAAATAAAAAAAAGTACCAAGTTTGTGCACACTTATTTGTATAATCTTGCTATACTAACAATCGTAAACCCCAATACATTATATAGTTTTTGCTACACCCCATAAGTAACAAAAATACCTTCTCCAAAAGAGAGATTGCAGTTTTTTGCAGTCTCTCTTTTACTATGCAAAAATAACGATGGTTTCGTTGACCACACAGACATAATTATGGTATACTTAAGAACATAAAGTGAATACAGACAGGTTTAAATAAAACAGTTATGGTATTCATTCAATAAAAAGAAATTTTCGTGAAAAAATCACAGTAAACAGGAAAGGAAATATTATGGGATTATTACAGGATTGGAGAGAGTACGCTTACGGCGTAGAGATTAATTCAAAAGCAGGAAAGGCGATTTGGGATAAATATTTCAAAGAAGAGAAAGCAGTATATGAAGAACTTCTTTCAAATCCATCAGATATAGTTACCGGAACGGTTAAAGAACTTGCAGATAGATACAATATGGAATTAAACTATATGGTTGGATTTCTGGATGGTATAAATGACAGTCTTAAAGAGCCAAACCCTATCGAGGATATGACAGCAGACACGGTTGTAAAACTTGATATAGATCTTGAAAAACTCTATTACAATATGGTTGAAGCAAAAGCAGATTGGCTTTATGAGCTTCCACAGTGGAACAGCCTTCTTTCTGTTGAAAAGCGCAAGGAGCTTTATCGTGATCAGAAAAAGTCAGGAACTGTAGTTAAGGCAAAAAAAGTCGGAAGAAATGATCCTTGTCCATGTGGAAGCGGTAAAAAGTATAAATACTGCTGTGGCGCAAATAAATAATTTGTTATCTGGAGAGCCGGTTTATCTTAATTTGATGGCCGGCTCAAGATGGAGGTGCCGGGAATGACAGAAGAGAAGGAAGAAAAAAGTTGTGATATAATCAGATATAAAGCATTGTTTACTGATGCAGAGGATATGATATTATTTTTTGATGCAGATGGATTCGTGTGTGAAAAGAATGATGCAGTATGTAAAAATCTCGGATGCAGTATGGAAGAAAAAATTTATATGCAGGATATATTCAGGACGTGTATGTCATTAAGTGACGGGAAGATAGACCTCATAGGACACAAATATGGCATAAGTTTTGAAACAGTGGCATACAGGACAAATGAGACATGTTTTTCAGTGGTCGCATATCTTGTAAGACTTCCAGAGAGTACGGGGTGTTTCGGATTTTGCATGATTCATGATATTGTTCAGCAGAAAGAGACAAAAAAGGAATTGAGAACTGCACAGATGGAGGTTGAAGAGACTCACAAGGAAAGAAATGAGATGGTTGCAAATGTTACTCATGAACTTAGGACACCGGTTAATGGAGTTTTAGGGCTTGCACAAAACCTTCTTGATACACAACTTGATTCTGAGCAGCGTGAGACAATAGAACTCATAGAACAATGTTGTAGAAACATGATAAAGATCATAAATAATATTCTTGATTTCTCTAAGTTGCAGGCCGGCAAATTTACGATAGAATATACAGATTTTAATTTTTATCAGATGATGGATAATCTTGTGGAGGTTAACAGGACACAGGCGGAATCAAAGGGATTGAAACTTATATGTAATGTAGGAGAGGATATTCCTGAAAGCATGATAGGTGATGAACTAAGGATTACGCAAGTTTTGAACAACCTTCTGTCAAATGCCATAAAATTTACATCGGTTGGACAGATTACTCTGAATGTTGTTAAGAGTTTTGAAAACGAGAAAGAAATTGAATTGTTTTTTATGGTTATCGATTCAGGAATAGGTATTTCCGAAAAAGAAAAAGACAAACTGTTCAAAAGTTTTTCGCAGGTTGATGCTTCGATTACAAGAAAATTTGGTGGTACTGGTCTTGGACTGAGTATAGTAAAGAGTCTTGTAGAGATGATGGGCGGAGATATAAATGTTGAAAGTGAAAAGGGTAAAGGAAGTACATTTTCATTTTCGATAAAAGTAAAAAAGACAGTGTCAGGGGAAACTGAAAAAGCAGAACAAAAAATTGAAAAAGCAGAAGAAAAAACAGCATATTCATTTAATTATAGTGGAAGTTTTCATCTCGATGATGAAGAAGAGGAAAGTAATCTTTACAAACTAGGTTCAGAAGAAAATATAAAAGCAATCGATGAGAATTGCGAAAAACTTGTATTATGTATAGAGATGGAAAACTGGACAAGGGCAAATAGTTTTGCAGATACAATAAAAATGCTTGTAGCAGACGACCCGATGAATTTGAAAAGAAAAGCTTTCAGACTTCAGATGACAGTCAGAAAGGGTGATCATCAGGCAGCATTAGATGATTATGAAGTATTGAAAAATGCAATTGATGAGTTTAAACTACAGTCAGAAAGGCGGTGATTTGACATGGCAGTAAGTATGCAGGTGAATGAACAGCCAAATATACTGATAGTGGATGATGTGTCTACTAATCTTGTTATTCTTTCTGAAATGGTAAAATCTACAGGGTGCATACCGAGACCTGTTACCAGTGTAAAGCAGGCACAGACAGCCATTGACAGAAAGATTCCACAGCTCATACTGCTTGATATTTCTATGCCTGAAACAGATGGATTTGAATTCTGTGCTATGTTGAAGGCAGATGTAAAAACAAGAGATATTCCTATCATATTTATATCAGCACTTGATTCTGTTGAGGATAAGATAAAGGGGTTTAAACTCGGAGCAGTTGACTATATTGCAAAACCTTTTGAAAAAGAGGAGGTTACGCTCAGGTTAAATACCCATTTAAAGATTTACAAACTTCAACAGGAGATGGAAGCATATAACAGAAAGCTTCATCAGGTTGTAAATGAGCAGATAACCAGAGGTGCTGAGGAACAGAAAAATGAGCTGAGCGCACTTGCTGATATACTTGATATACAGTCAAATGTTTATGAAAAAGGAATAGACAAAGTTTCGATAAATTGCAGGATGCTTGCGATAAGTCTACAGTTTTCGCCAAAATTTGATAAGGTTATACCAAGTACATTTGTGGATGAGATAGAAGCAGCGTCACAGCTTTATGATATTGGGATGTTGTCGGTAAGTGATGATATAGCGTATAAAAAAACGGCACTTACGGATGAGGAGTGGGATAAGATAAAAAGCCATACTATTATCGGTGCAGATTATCTTAAAAAGATAAATAAGGATAAAAATAAAAACAGTTATCTGGAGATGGCCGCAGATATTGCAAAGTATCACCATGAGAATTGGGATGGAACAGGTTATCCGGAAGGAATTTCAGGTGAGGATATACCTTTGTCAGCAAGAATAGTGGCGGTGATTGATACATATATGGCATTAAATAGTGAAAGAAGCTATAGAAATGCATATACGAAAGAAGAAAGTCTTTCAATTATGAGAAGTGAGGCAGGAAAGCGTTTTGACCCTTCCATAATAGATATTTTTTGTAAAATTCAAAAGCAATTGCAGTGATTTGTTACAGCAGGAGGAAATCTTATGGATTCTATGATGGGAATATTTTATGAACAAAGTTCAAGGCTGATAAGTGAGTTGAGAAATGATTTTTCTTACCATAAAGATGAGAAAAGTTATGGACAGGATCTGATTCAGGAAGTATTTCGTGTCGTACATACATTGAAAGCGGATGCCGCTATGATGCTTTTTGATGGAATTGCATACATAAGTAAAAAATTTGAGAGTCTGCTTTACTGCTTTAGGAACGGACCTAAGGTCATTGAGGATAAGGAGAGGTTTGACAATGTACTCAGTGAATATATAGATTATATAGAAACGGAACTTGTGAAGATTCCAAGCGGTAAAGTTATGGATGAGCCGCCTGAATATATTGCGGATGATATAGACAGCTATGTTGATAAGCTTAAAAATCAATATAAGCTTGCTCAAAGCAGTATTACGGGTGAAGATATTAAGAAGAAAACAAGACAGATATATTATATTCCAGGTGATTCATCGGTTGAGAATGTAAAGAAAGGTGATGGAAAAGTTTTATCTGGTAAATATAAAGATGACAGTGAAAATGGTGTCATAGTTATAAAAAACTCTGAGGTCAGCAGGATAAAAGCTGTAGTTGATAAAATGGATGGCATATTAAGTGCATTACAGAATGGCAGTCTATCTGTTGAGTCACAGATAAAAGAACTTACAGAGATAAAGAATGAATTGTCAGATATTACTGCCAGGTTTACAAAAGATGATTTCTCAGCGATTGCAAAAAAAATGGAAATACTCGTGGATGATATGGCACATAAGCTGCATAAAAACATAAAACTTCTGGTAAAAGGTCAGGAGTGTATGATAGAGAAAGTGAAGCGTGATAAGATATCCACTGCACTTATTCATATGATACGCAATTCTGTAGATCACGGAATAGAAGATATGGAAACAAGAGAGAGGCTTGGCAAGTCTCCTATGGGACTTATTAAGCTTGAATTTTTGGAAAGCGGTGACAATCTGAGGATTGTTGTGGAAGATGATGGAGAAGGAATAAATTCTGAAAAAGTATTGGATGCAGCAAGGAAAGCAGGAGTTTTAAAAGAAGAAAAAGAAAGTTATTCGAGAGATGACATAATGGATCTTCTGCTTATCAATGGTGTCAGTACGACAACTGTGCCTAATGATTATTCAGGAAGAGGGGTAGGAATGGATGTCATAAACCATAATATAAAAGAATTGGGTGGTACGCTCAATATAATGTCTGAAGAGGGATTTGGTACAAAGATAGAAATATCAGTTTGAGATATAAAGATATAATATGTATATGTAAAAGAAAAGCTGTCCATTTCGGACAGCCTTTATATCCTAAGTGTATAGACAGTTTAGATAAGCTGCATCTGAACATCTTTTGTGAGAACATCAGTATAGCTGAAAGAAACTGTTTGTACCGTATCATCTAATTTGTTTTCGACTTCAACAAGGAAGATGCTTGGATAAGTCTCGCTGATAACACCCTCTGTAATATCAATCTTGTGTCTTCCACGGTTTGCGCGGATCTTAACTCTATTTCCGACATTTTTATCAACCGAAGATTTGACTTTTTTAATATCTGCTTGACTCATGTTTCACCTGTACCTTTCAAAAATAGATTGTCTATATTTCAATCTGAACAAAATGCTACAAATAAAATTATAGCATAAAATAGGTGAAAAGTCAATTTTATATGTATAGATAGGTGTTGGGAATGAGGATGGACTGATTGATTGACATATGCAAAAAGTTAATATAACATAATTAAAGATTATGGAAATAAACGATAGTTGATCTGTATTAAAGTTTAAGGAAAAAGCAAGTCCAGCTAATAAATGTCAATACTAAATTGAAAAAATATTGATTTTATTTTCTGAC